>NZ_JAAHIE010000015.1:0-59926 GCF_010671945.1 Moorena sp. SIO4E2 | reverse complement strand
CCTACTAAAATCAATCCCCACAGACCAGTAAACCAGTATGCCCAAGTCCATTGAGCATACTGTATAGTTTTGAAGAACCACACTCCGGAATTACAAGCAGCAAAAATTGCCACATGTACAGCAAAGTTCATGCGGTCATCTAGACGACGGTAGGCTGGATCACGTCGGTCAGGTTTACGAGGCCAACGAGGAGGCATAGATATTTGTCAGTTTTGAGTTGTTTAGGGGCTTGATCTGATACCGACCCTAGTCAGTTAATTTTATTTTAGAACCTAATGTTGGATTGAAGATGATCCGAACCAAACAGTTTGTTCCTTTAAATATTGCAGTCATGACGGTGTCCGATTCCCGTACCGAAGCCACGGATAAGTCCGGTAAGCTGCTGGTTGAGAGTTTAACCCAGGCGGGGCATCACTTAGCGGAAAAGGTTCTTGTTCCAGACAACATCTACAAAATCCGTGAGGTGGTTTCCCGATGGATTGCTGACGAATCCGTACAGGTAGTCTTGACTACAGGAGGAACTGGTGTTACTGGTCGAGATGGTACACCAGAAGCGATTCAACCCCTCCTGGATAAGGAAATCCAGGGCTTTGGTGAAATTTTCCGCATGATTTCCTACCAAGAGATTAAGACTTCTACTATCCAATCTCGTGCCCTGGCTGGTGTGGCTAACGGAACATACATCTTTTGTCTGCCTGGGTCTTCTGGAGCTTGTCGAACAGGTTGGGAGCAGATTATCAAAGACCAGCTCGATTTGGGAAATTCCCCCTGTAATCTTGTGGAACTGATGCCACGTTTGCGAGAAACCTAATCTGAGCCATAGATTTCCTGTTCAAACGGTAATTGGCAACTGAGTGCCTCAGTGGATCAGTGCTAAGTGCTGACCCAACTTGACTTGAGCTGATTCCTTAACTTAGCAATCCCCTGAGATTTGGTAATCCCCGGATTTACCTCCGGTCTTACTCAACAGGCGAATCGATTGAATCTCGATAGACTTTTCCAACGCTTTGGCCATATCGTAAAGGGTCAAAGCCGCAACAGAAACTGCTGTTAGTGCTTCCATTTCGACACCAGTTTCAGCTTTAGTAGTCACAGATGCCTGAATCTGGTATCCCGGTAGTTGGGGGTTAGGTTCAATTTGAACTTCTATCTTGTGCAAGGGCAAGGGATGACACAAAGGAATCAGTTGGGACGTTTGCTTTGCTGCCATAATCCCAGCCAGCCTAGCGGTTCCTAAGACATCACCCTTGGGGGCATTACCAGCTTGGATAGTGTTGAAGGTTGTGGTTTTCATCCGTACCTGAGCAGCGGCTACTGCCTGACGCTTCGTAAGCTCTTTGCCAGAAACATCGACCATCTGAGCTTGACCTTGACTATCGAGATGGGATAGCGAGCGATTGATTTCCACAAGAGTATTGCAAAATTTTTGATCTATGTGTTATGATAAGTAACTGTTGACCCACAGAAAAGTGGCAGCAGTTAAGGGCTTGTAGCTCAGTGGACTAGAGCACGTGGCTACGGACCACGGTGTCGGGGGTTCGAATCCCTCCTAGCCCGTTTAATAAGCTAAGACATTATAGTATCTACAGCATATAAATCCCGTTCACGACCGATGGCAAATCTGAGGGAACGGGATAAATTTTTGTTGGACTGGGTCATAAAGATAATCAGTGCCAAAAATGCTATACCAGCACCACAGGAAAAAATCCCTCGATATCCTAAGAGGTCAGCGAAATAACCAAAGATCGGCCCAGCTAGACCAATCCCTAAATCAAACCCACTAATGCAGACAGCGAATACCTGACCCCGTTGATCAGCAGAGGAGCGGTCAGCCATCAAAGCAGTCATCATCGGTATGAATAGTCCAGTGCCAGCTCCTTCTAATAAACCAGCTAGTAAAAATCCAACTCCGGTTTCAGCCTGGGAAATCATCAACATTGAGATGATATAGCAAACCACACTAGCGGTGATAAATACTCCTCGTCCATACCGATCAGATGCCTGACCAGTTAATGCACGAATCACAAAACTAGCGATCGCAGTAGCTGTGAAAAACAATCCTGGATTGAGATTAATACCAGTCTCTCGAATAAACAGAGAGACAAAGCTAACTTTTGTTCCAAATACTATACCGAACAACAGCATGACCAAAGCTGGAATTCCAAGAGGAGGGCTGCTTAACAGCTCCCATAGTTTGACCAATAGCTGCCAACTCGAGTTTAACCAAGATTCTGATTTTCTCGGCTTTTGTTTAGCATGCCTGATTGGTTCACGAATCTGACTCCCTAACAGCACACCCAGCCCACCTAGAGCTGCAGACACTAAGAATAAAACAGTGTAGCTAACCTCTTGTTGTAGAAAACCCCCCAGCGCAGGTCCGAGACCTAAACCAATCGGTGTTGCCAAACTCATGTAACCAATTAACTCACCTCGCTTGTCAACAGGGGACAAATCGGTGACTAGAGCCAGATAACCGATGGTAAACGCTGCAATACTGATGCCATGAAACATTCGCACCAGCATCAACAGGCTAATCGACTGGGTAAATAGATAGCCCAAAGGCGCTAGAGCGACAGCGATAGTACCAATAATTACTACCAACTTGCGACTGCGCAGGTCTGCCATACGCCCCAGTGGGTTTCTAAACAGCAACAGACCAATGGCAAAGCAACCCATTACTAACCCTACCTGTTGCTTGGTACCACCCATTTAGGTAATAGGTAATGGGTAATAGGTAATAGGTAATAGGTAATAGGTAATAGGTAATAGGTAATAGGTAATAGGTAATAGGTAATAGGTAATAGGTAATAGGTAATGGGTAATAGGGATGCGCTGCATCAAGACAGGGAATCAGCTTCAAATAATACTGTACCTCATGACTGTGATCAACGCTATAATTTTCGAGATTAATGAGAATTGAAAGTCACCAGGAAAGTCCATCTAAGCATATGCAGAAAGCAGAAAGCTGATAGCTGATAGCAGAAAGCTGATAGCTGATAGCTGATAGCAGAAAGCTGATAGCAGAAAGCTGATAGCAGAAAGCTGATAGCAGAAAGCTGATAGCTGATAGCTGATAGCTGATAGCTGATGGCTGATAGCAGATAGCAGAAAGCAGAAAGCAGATAGCAGAAAGCAGAAAGCTGATAGCTGAAAGCTGAAAGCTGAAAGCTGATGGCTGACCCGGTGATATCCTACCCACTCTTCGAGACTATCGGACTCAGGCTGTGTACTATATATAGAAGAGTCAAGACAAGAACATTCAAAAACAGGCTGCGTGGAAATTACATTTTTAGGAACTAGCTCCGGAGTCCCAACGCGATCGCGCAATGTGTCCAGTGTAGCGCTGCGCTTACCTCAGCGTGCAGAAGTCTGGCTGTTTGACTGTGGCGAAGGTACTCAGCATCAACTTTTGCGGAGTGACCTGAAAACCAGCCAGATCAGACGAATGTTCATTACCCACCTCCACGGCGACCATATTTTTGGTATCCCAGGTCTGTTGGCAAGCTGTGGCTTAGCGGGAAACATCGACAGGGTTGATATTTATGGACCACCGGGTTTAGATAGTTATCTCCAAGCTTGCCTAAAATACTCTCGCACCCATTTGGCATTCCCCTTCAAGGTTCACACGATCAAACCTGGTTTAGTCTACGAAGACCAGGAATTTACCGTTAGCTGTCTACCCCTCGAACATCGTGTACCAGCCTTTGGCTATCGAGTGTGTGAAAAAGACCGACCGGGCAGGTTTAATGTAGAAAAAGCGATCGCATTAGGAATTCCGTCTGGTCCTCTTTACGGTAAACTCAAACGGGGAGAAACGATTACCCTACCTAATGGGCGTAAGATTCAGGGTATTGACTTGTGTGGAGTACCCGAAACTGGTCGTAAAGTGGTTTATTGTACCGATACTATCTTCTGTGAGCAGGCTATTGAACTAGCAAAGGATGGAGATGTGTTGATTCACGAAGCTACTTTTGCCCATCAAGACGCTCAGATGGCTATTGAGCGCTTACATTCTACTTCTACCATGGCAGCTCAAGTTGCCCTTGGTGCAGGAGTCAAACAGCTAATTATGACCCATTTCAGTCCTCGTTATGCTCCAGGAAACCCCCTGAGGTTAGATGATTTGCTTCTTGAAGCACGGGCAATTTTCCCAAATACCATCTTAGCCTATGATTTCTTCACCTATGAGGTGCCTAGACGACGTTCAGAAGAAAAAGAAGTGGTTTGTTGAATCTTGACTGTTGAATCTTGACTGTTGAATCTTGACTGTTGAATCTTGACTGTTGAGTTAAATCTTGACTGTTGATTGTTAACCTTCTAACTTTCAACCTCCTAACTTTCAACCTCCTAACCTTAAACCTCCTAACCTTCAACCTCCTAACCTTCAACCTTCTAACCTCCTAACCTCCTAACCTTCAATGACATTCCTCCACCTGAGAAACACGTCGGATATTTAACACATCGCTCATTTGTTGGATTTTGGCAAAGCTGCAGTTGAGTTGTTGGTGATCGAGAATATCAATGCACAGGTCAATTAGAGCTGGTTTGCCATACTGAGTTTTGACTTGAGCTTTACGGACATTAATGTTTTGGTCACTTAAGCGAGAGAGAATGTCTTTGAAGACACCAACCCGGTCAATGACTTCAATTTGCACATTTACCGGGTAGGTTTGGGGACGTCCGTTATCGACATCAGTGGGATTCCAGCTGACCGGTACTAGTCTTTCTCCTAAAACATTTTCCACATTCACACATCCTTGCCGATGAATGGAAATCCCCTTAGTGCGAGTGACTACCCCAATAATAGATTCTCCCGGTAAGGGGTTACAACATGCAGCAAGGCGATACAGTAGTCCTTCTACACCAGCAATAGGATGTGTCTTACTAGGAAGTTGGGATTGGAGATTAATGGGGGTAGAGCTAGAATACTGTTGGATAACTTCACTTTCTTCTGGCTGATTGTCTAAACCAGCGTGTAGTTCTTCCCTTAGTCGTTTCACTACAAAGTTGAGTGTCACTGCACCATGACCCAGGCCAGCCAGTAAATCCTCTACTTTGTGGTAGTTACAGCGCTCCGCCACAATTTGCATTGGTGCTGATTTGAGCAAGGCTTCAAATCCTTTTTTCCCAAGTTCCTTCTCTAAGAGTTCCCGACCCCGAGCCACATTTTCTTCCCGATGCGATCGCTTAAACCATTGCCGAATACGATTTCTGGCACTGGCTGTTACCACAAAGTTGAGCCAATCTAGACTAGGGTGAGCGTTTTTGGTGGTGAGAATTTCTACGATATCCCCATTCTTTAGAGGACAATCGAGTACCCGCCACTCACCATTAACTCGTACACCAGCACAATGGTTTCCCACCTCGGTATGAATCCGATAGGCGAAGTCTACGGCAGTTGCCCCCCGACTCAAAGCGACTACGTCACCATCTGGTGTAAATACATAGACATCTTCATCAAATAAGTTATCTTTGATGTTTTCCATGTATTCCTGAGCATCTTTCAGGTCTTTCTGCCATTCCAATAACTGCCGCAGCCAAGTCAGCTTTTCATCATCAGCCGTGAATTTGGTGGTATTAGAGCCACCGGTTTCCTTATACTTCCAGTGAGCAGCAATACCCCATTCCGCCACATGGTGCATTTCCAGGGTGCGAATTTGGACTTCGATCGGGCGACCATTAAACCCAATCACTCCGGTATGGAGGGATTGATAGCGATTAGGTTTAGGTAAACCAATATAATCTTTAAACCGACCTGGAATTGGTCTAAACAGATCATGAACAACGGCTAAGGCTCGGTAGCATTCCTCTTTGGTTTCCACAATCACGCGCATTGCAGCAATATCATAGATTTCATGAAACCCCTTGTTCTGCCGCTGCATTTTCTGATATATTCCATACAGGTGCTTGGGGCGACTACTAATATCAACGCAATGAACACCGGTTTTCTGAATGCGCTCTCGCAAAAGTTCTGAGACTTCCTTGAGGCGCTGTTCCCGGTCTGAGCGTCTTTCTGCTACCAACGACTGAATTTCCCGATAAGCATCCCTTTCGAGATACTTAAAGGCTAAATCTTCTAGTTCCCACTTGAAGCAACCAATTCCTAACCTATTGGCTAGGGGGGCAAAGATATCTCGAGTTTCTTGGGCAATCTGACCCTGTTTTTGTGGCTTCAAGTATTCCAACGTCCGCATATTATGTAATCGATCTGCCAGTTTGACAACGATTACCCTAATATCTGCTGCCATGGCCAGGAACATCCGGCGGAAGTTCTCGGCTTGACGCTCAGTTTTACTCGAGAAGTTGAATTTAGATAGTTTGGTTACCCCTTCTACTAAATTTCGTACCTCCACTCCGAACCGGGATTCTATTTCTTCTGGAGTAATTTCCGTATCTTCAACTACATCATGGAGGAATCCAGCCGCTATCATAGTAGAGTTGCCTCCCAAATCCCTTAATAAATCAGCCACTGCAACAGGATGGGCAATGTAAGGCTCTCCTGATTTGCGGGACTGACCTTGATGGAGTTGGTAAGCAAATTTAAATGCCTCAGCGATTAACAAAGTATGATCACCGACTGGTTCCTCTGCCGCTGATGAAGCGGCTCTTAAGCAATCTTGCAGCCAGTCAGGAATCTCGACGTTAAAATTCAAAATAGAGTAGGTGGCGATCGCGTCCATAATTATTTGCCCCTCAGAGAAAAAATAGATACCGGAGTCTAGGAAAACCGAAGTCTACCAAAATGAGTACTGACTCAGAAGGGTGGCAAGCTTGTCGATGCAGCCAAACCCTTCTCAGCAGTCGGTTTAAGTAAAGCTTCCTCTCACCCTCCTTTTTCGTCAAGCCAGAATGCTGTCCGGATGCTCAAGTTCAAAGAGATGGAAGCTTCCTCCAATATTTAAGTGGCAGAGCCAAATTGTTGGTTTGGTAACTGCCCTGTCTTTAAAAAGAAAAAATTCTTTACATTTATAATTTTACGCTAATAGGGCTCACAATGTTATCTCAATCACATAATCAACGATTACGAGAATTCCAACAAGCCCTAGAACAAATGTACTACAAATTTGGCGCTGATGATGTGGCCCGATCAGCAATTCAGGAGCAGTTTCAAGCACTAAAGGGGCTGTTCATCACTGAGATCGCTAGTATTAGTGCCTCAGACATACCTCTGGATTATGCCTCTCGATGGCAGTCCCTAAAAACGGAAATTCACAAACAGATCCGATTATTGGAAAATGACCTGATGCTTCTGCAGGCATCCCGGAGTGCCCAGACAGCCAAATTGAGGCAGAAGGGAGTATGCGATCGCATTGGGACCCTGATTCAGTACTGCCAAGGGTGGCTGCAACAATCTCAGGAACAACCATAATACTCCTAGCGTAAGCATTCAGCTATCATCCTTAAAATTTATACAAAAGTTAAACCTGGCATCAAATCTTCATAAACGCGATCGCATATAGCAATCCTAAATCATTTGTAAAATTGGTAAAATCGTAAATCCTTGCAGGGCTTGGGTTATAGCGATAGCTTCGGCCAATATATTTCACGAATCATAAAGGAAACGCTATACATCGGACAGAGACACTGATAAATAAGAGGGAATGCACAGACAAAACAGCTCTATACTCCCTAATTTATACAACCACGAAGTGTCTAATCAGTTAAGTCAATTTCATTAAATATAAACTGCTTTCTGGATTAATGGCGACCGCTACTGTTTTAGGAGTTTTGTATTCTGCCAATCAAGCATCTGCAAATGTATCTGAGCAAGAATACAATCAACAGTATAGCAATTCAGGGAATTACGTACCAAAACTAACCTATGAGCAGTGGTAATACTTTAACGATTTCGTAAATGAAGAAAGATTAATGATAAATCAAGAGGATTTGCCTGAAATCGATTTTAATTTTCTGCGCTGGGAAAGTGGTGCCAACGATGTGGAAGTCTTTTTTATCAACGAAGGAGCCGGTTTCAGAAATCAACTATTCTATTCTGTGGATAATGGTAACAGTAAAGAAATAGTTTTTGATGATGTTTCCTCTCCCTTGAGCATTCTCCCTAACGACGATGGTCTTTTGGCACTTGGTCAAGGTGTAAATCTGGGGAATTTTGTCGGTGACACCTTTATTGAGTTTTTCATAAAGTCCGATGGGTACAATGATAATCGTGAAAACGACAAGTACTTTGGTTCCAATCGGGAAAAAATCCGCGACGAATTCAAGCTCGGCAGATTCAATCTCGACGGATTCATCATCTCTTGGGTTATGAAGTTGAATTTGGAGGGGAAAAGTTTGTGATGCTAGGATTTGAAGACGATTGGATATCCCAGCAAGCCCATGATTCAGGAGACCAAGACTTTAACGATGTTGTCTTTGTTATCAGCGGACTTACACACACACCGAGGCCACCATCAGGCAGTGTATCCACACCAGAACCAGGAACTTTAGTAGGTACGCTGTTTGCGTTCGGAGTTATGGGGTTAACGTCAGTACAGAAACGCCAAGGTAAAAAATCCTAGTCATAAGACTGAGGGAAAAGAAGGCTAAAGATAGTTACTTGGTAATTGGGCATTGGTTATTGGTCATTGGTTATTGGCTTACTATTACCCATTTCCCATTATCCATTATCTATTATCCATTATCCATTACCCATTACACATTACCTATTACCTATTACCTATTACCAGAACGTAGTCATATTCTTAGTTATAATGTGAATAGACAATATGAATCAAAAATAGTTTGTAGGAAACATTGCTGTATTCCTACAAACTATCTGTGTTTACCCCTATCAAGAATGGGTGCATCTCAGTTGTGTTGTTTGACTCGGTAAAATCCAGATTTTGGGTTTTACCGAAACATGATTCAATAGTGATGCCCAGGAATATTGAGTGATTGTATGATCAAACCAGGGGGAAAGTTGACTGAAGAATGGATTTTATGCTATCAGTCTAGTGATTGTATGATCAAGCCAGGGGGAAAGTTGGCTGAAGAATGGATTTTATGCTATCAGTCTTATGCTCTACATCTTCAGCTTCCTGGAGGTTTTGGTGTTCAAGAAAGAGTTTTTAGAGGCTAGAAGAAACTTAGATGTTGGAGCTTAGTTCTCAGTATAGTGATTTGCGCTATAAGTTTGCCAAGTATGGAGTCTTGGTTCTATCCCTTAATGAAACTCCAATGACCCCTGAAGACTATCAATGTATTCTTAATATTTCCTGCAAGACTCCTACTCGCTCGGTTACTGTGGGTGACAGAGGGGAAACTCACAACTTAGAAGTGGGTCGTCTGAAGACCGATACACCTTATCTACAAACTCTTACCTCTACTGGCACAGTGATTGAAAATATCCTCCTGAAGGAGCCAATGAAGGCCTTTTTTCAGTTCATAACCTGTGCTAAATTTCTAGAAATTCGACGCATTCAGTTGAATGTTATGAGACCTGGAGGCTATATTGGTGCTCACTATGATAATGATTCCGATCCACTGCGACATTTAGCAATTATTATTCATCTTCAGGAAGCTGATGAAGGTGGCGATCTAGTTGTTTATGATCAAGGAGGGTCTACCAATATATATCATCCTTTGTCAACTCAGATGGTACTCAGTGCAGGTGATCTACTCCACGAGGTGACTCCTGTTGTTCGAGGGGAACGACGGACTCTTGTAGCTTTTCTCTCTTTGACATCCTCCCGCCACTAAGCTACCGCTATAGTGGGGGATTCCTAAACCTCACGATTTAGGTTTCTGTTTCCTTCCCGTTTCGAGAAAGCCGACGCTACGCGAACGGGATTTTCGCAACTGCCCTTCAACCTTATGGTTGTCAGGTCTTATGTTCGCTCCACAGACTGACACGGCAAGTCCTGCCGCCAAAATATTCTGACTCGCGTTGATATCACGGTCATGGATAATCCCACATTCAGGACACTTCCACTCCCTAATATCCAACGGCATTTTATCAACGATATGCCCACAGTTCCCACATCTTTTAGAACTAGGAAACCATCGGTCAATCTTAATTAAGTCTCGACCATACCACTGGCATTTGTAATCCAGTTGTCTAGTTAATTCCCCCCAACTAGCGTCGCTAATAGCAAGGGCAAGTTTATGGTTCTTCACCATGTTTTTTATAGCTAAATCCTCAACGACAATCGTTTGGTTTTCGCGTACCAGTTGAGTAGTCAGCTTATGCAAAAAGTCTTTACGGGTATCAGTTATGTGTGCATGTACTTTAGCTACTTTTAGTCTAGCTTTTTGTCTGTTGTTAGAACCTTTTTTCTTGCGAGACAGTACTTTTTGAACACGTCTTAATTTCTGGTGTAACCCCTTAAAGTGCTTGGGATTAGTAATCTTTTCTCCGTCACTAGTAGCGATCAAGCTATTTATGCCCACATCCAAACCGATAGACTTATCAGTTTTTGGAAAAGGCTTAATAGTATGGTCATCTACCAGAAGAGATACATACCAACGTCCTCTAGCATCCAACTTGACAGTAATAGTAGAAGGAGTGCAATTTTCAGGTATTTTTTTACTCCATCGGATTGGCAAGTGCTCAGAGCATTTAGCTAAAAACACTTGCCCATTCTTCCAACGGAAAGCCGACTTAGTAAATTCAACACTACCGCCATTATGTTTCTTTTTGAAATTGGGATATTTAGCACGTCCTGCCCAGAAATTCGCAAAGGCTTTTTGTTCGCGTAGCGTCGGCTTCGCCGAAAGGTTCCTCAAGCCTTGTTGAAGCGGTACACAGCTAACCTCATTAAGGAAACTAAGCTCTTCTTGCTTTTTCCAACTTGTTAGCATTGAGGATGTTTGTGCATACCCAACTCGTTCTTGATTCTCATACCAAGCTTGAGTCCTAGCTGCTAAAGCCATGTTGTAAACCAACCGAGTACAACCCAGTGTCCGTCGCAAGAGAGTTTCTTGCTCGGTCGTTGGATAAAAGCGATAGCGATAGGCACGTTGAATCATACTCACATTATACACCACTTATTGTGAAGTCATACAATAGAGCAGGGCGGCGTTTCCTCTCACCGTTAAGCTTCGCTATAACGGGAGTCTCCACGCCGAAGATAGATGAAACATTAAATTCTCCCATAGGAAATTATCTGATGTCTATTGTGGTAAGCCCTCAACCCCCTCATCAACATTTAATGACCTTCCCTGGAGTTCTCTCTATTGGAGAGTGTGTTGACCTGGTTGAAGATGCAGCGAAGCACGAGTTGGAAGAAGCAAAAATTCGTGTCGGTCATGACTACTCTAAGCAAGTAATTGACCGTTCTTATCGATGGGCACATCTTCTCAAGATCCCTCAATTAACTGAGTATAGCTGGCTTTATCAACGCCTAATCGCATGTGCAGATCAGGCTAACGAGGTATTTAACTTCAATATTGAGAAGGAATTTTCAGAACCAATTCTTCTCCTACGTTACGGGATCGGAGGTCATTATAAGGAACATACTGATGTCAACAAAGGTGTAATTGGTGGACGCCGTATCAGCATTGTCGTTCAACTTAGCCCACCTGAAGACTATGAGGGGGGAAGTCTCATCTTTAGGAAAGCTGTACAAGTGGCTAGCACAGAGCAAGGCTCAGCAACACTCTTCCCATCCAGTTGGATTCACCAGGTACAGCCCGTTACACGAGGAACCCGCTTTGCTCTAGTAGCTTGGATTAATAGTCGGATCTTCGATGGAGTTTGATCGATCAGGGGTAGAACTAGCGAAGCTGTCACCAGGGGCAATCTAGCCTGAAACCCTTTTTGTTTACCGCTATCAAGAATGGCGATAGGACTTACCCAAGTGAAAGTAAAAATCAAGGTTTTAGCCAATGGCAAACCAGTAACTTCAAATGTACAGATGCTCAGATATCTCGATTTAAGCCAAATCAAACAGCAACACCTCTGCTTGCTCTTGACCCACTAACATCACAGATTCTGCTTGAGAAATAGCAGCACCATCACCAGCTTGTAGCAAGTAATTATCTAACTTGACCTGACCTCGTGCTACTTGTACCCAAATATGACGATCTTGATTAGCATGGGTTATTACTGATGCACCAGCATCCAGATTCGTGGCATAGACATTAACATCTTGATGAATGGTCACAGAACCATCCCGTCCATCCTCTGAAGCAACTAGTCTTAATTGATTCTGCTTTTCTTCTGGTGCATAAAATTTCTGCTCGTAGCTTGGTATTAATCGAGTTTGATTCGGTAGAATCCAGATTTGAAAAAAATGGGCGATGTCAGTGGCTGAATAATTATACTCACTGTGGGCAATACCTTTTCCTGCACTCATCCGTTGCACTTCACCAGGACGAATAACGGTTGTATTGCCAAGGGTATCTTTGTGCTCAAGGGCTCCTTCTAGGACATAGGAAATAATTTCCATATCTCTATGGGAGTGAGTTCCAAAGCCAGTTCCACCTTCAATCCGGTCTTGATTAATTACCCGCAGTTTGCCAAATCCCATATGAGCGGGGTCGTAATAGTTAGCAAAGGAAAAGGTGTGATAAGAATCGAGCCAACCGTAATTAGCGTGTCCTCTTTCAGAGGATTTACGAATTTTGATTACTTTCTGATTGTTTGTGGTTACAGTCATCGGGTTTGTTTCCAAATCTTGTAATTAGTCATTAATAAACTTTGAGGAGTACTACACTTGGAATGATTCTCCAAAGCTCTCCCCATAGTAAACTTGTTCGATATCAAACCGTCCACCATAGAGTTTAAAGCGATGCAGCGCGGTCTTGGGGAGGCAGCGCGGTCTTGGGGGTCCCCCCCATGAGCGACTGCCGTGGTTTCCCCCATGAGCGACTGCATCAAGACAGGGTTCAGCGGCGTATCCCATGGGGAGTAAACAACACACATCTACTTCCGCAGGAATGTTAAATGCTTCTTTAACTTGAGCAGACACAAATCCTTCCATGGGACAAGTATCAATCCCAAAGCTTTTTGCCACAATCATTAAATGAGCAACGGCTAACATAGTGTGACGATTTGTCCAGGCTTCGGTGGATTGAAACGAGGGATGATACTCAAACAATTGAGGAATGGAGCTACGCATAATATCTGCATAAGCATCATTGACTCCACCAGCATTTTTACCAATTTGAATCACCGATTCAATGTAATCGGTTTGATTAACTCGGCTATCGCCACAACAAATTAATACAACTGGAGCCTCTGTTACTTGACGCTGATCAAAGGCACAGGCTCTTAATTTTTCTTTGTTAGCTTCCTCTTGTACGACTATAAAGCGCCAGGGTTGTAAATTAAAACCGGAAGGCGATCGCACTCCTAAGCGAAAAATTTCTGTTAAGATTTCTGTGGGAATTGGATCAAGACGAAATGAACGGGCAGCACGACGCTCTTCTATTGCTTCTTTTAATCCCATTGATGGTGATAGTTCGTTCATAGTTAGTTATTTGAAGGTTTAAAGTTGATAGGTTGAAGGTTTACAGGTTGAAGGTTTACAGGTTGAAGGTTTACAGGTTGAAGGTTTACAGGTTGAAGGTTGTTTTATTGAAGGTTGAAGTGTGTAGGGTGCGTTAGGGGCGCGCCTTGCCATCATTTCAACTTCGTAGCCAATAGCCCCGTAACGCACCACCGAAGGGCTCGAACTCATTTTCCACCTGGTAGTAAGCGTTGGTAAAGCCCGTCCCGTAACGCACCACTAGGTCAAACTAGATATCAATACCAAGCAAAAATTTGATATCTAGTGTTGAATAAATAAGCAATTAATTCGCACTTTATGACTATCTTTATCCTCTCAACTATAGTTTTATAAATTACCTATTAACTAGGAGCTATTACCCTGGCTAATTCTAGAATTTGGTAACGCAGTTTATGCTCTTAATTACTTGATGTTTTTACTCCCTAGAAGCTTATATTACTAGCTTAGGTAGTAATTTTAATTTTGTCTAATATAATTTTTGGAGGGACTTGATACCTCTAAAGGTATGACTGATGCTATCTAACATTGAACTTAATCATCTTAAGACATTTCTAGTGGTGGCCGAAGAAATGAATTTTGGGCGAGCTGCAGAGCGGCTTCATATTGCTCAACCGCCTTTGAGTCGTCAAATTAAACGCCTTGAGGAAAGCTTGGGGGTACAGCTTTTTCACCGTACTAAGCCCCAGATTCAACTAACTGAAGCTGGTAGAGCGTTGGTGTTAGAGGCGCGAAGGATCCTCAAGCAGGTGGATTTGGGTGTCCAAGTGACTCAGCGAGCTAGTCGTGGGGAAATTGGTCAGATTATCTTGGGGTTTGAGGGGTTTTCTTCAGCTGATATTGAACCTTTAGCTATTGTATTCAAATATAATCTAGCGTTTTTCATAGCTATGAGGTACACAGAATTTTTTGCATCTTGCCTCTTTCCTCTTTCCTCTTTCATGCTACCTGCTACCTGCTCCCTAAAACCCATAACAAAAGTACCTCACCGAATTAAAAACCGCTGTCTTTAACTATTATTATATTTAACCGAGCAACCGTAAGGCTGAGTGACTGTTGTTTCTACAGGTTTATTAGTAATAACACTATCCACAGCAGCTTGGACATAGTTGGTAGCAGTTTCTACATCGGCTGGATTAGCTGAGGGTTTATTATCAATTGCTCCCATGTATTTTAGGACTCCATCAGTATCAATAACATACATGTGGGGTGTGGTGCGAGCCTGATATAGACGACCAATGGTGCCTTCGGAGTCTATAATTACTGCTGTGGGACTAGCGCTACTGCTTTTAATCAATTCATTGGCTTTTTGAGGGGTGACATGACCTTGCTTTCCTGGAGCTGAGGAGATAATAGATAACCAGACTACTCCTTTGCTGGTGGCTTCTTTTTGAAGTTTCTGCATGTTACCGCTGTTGTAATGTTTGCGGACAAAGGGACATTGGTGATTAGTCCATTCCAATACTACGACTTTGCCTTTGAAATCACTGAGCTTGTGGGTGGTATTGTTGCTATCAACTCCAATGAATTCTGGTGCTTTTTCATCAATCTGTAATGGTGATGATGCTGCAATTGCGGTGGAGGCTGGACTTGTAGTTTTGGAATCTTTGCTGAGGGGAGTATTCTGGCATCCGGTGATAATTAGGGCTAGGGCTACTAATCCAGTGGTGGTAATTTTCTGACCGTTAAATTTGAGAAAGTTGTTCATATTTTTTGATGGCTGATTGTTAATTGTTGATTGTTAATTGTTGATTATTACTTGTTACTTGTTATTTGCCATTTCCTTAAATTCTACCTAAATTTTATATAGGGATCCTAAATTAATTGTGATAATTTTTGATGCCATATTCCCTACTCCCTACTCCCAAATCCGCTGGGGTGCATCTCTTGTTTGCTGTTTGACCCGATGGTGCGTTACGGGGCTGGCTATCTTAACACTGGTTTAGAGGCAGAAAATGAGGGCTCGCCCGCCCCTAACGCACCCTACGCTACTCCCGACTCCTGACTCCGTTTGCTATAGTTTTTTGATGGCACGTTGAACTTGCTCTGGGGATAGAATCTGAGGTAGTATAATCGGCTGGGTAAATTCTGAGTCTGGTGGATACAAGACATAAAGGGGTACGCCACTACGCCCGAAGGATTCTAGAGCTTTGGTGATGGCTGGGTCACGATTAGTCCAGTCTGCTTTGAGTAGGGCAATTTTTTTAGACTCGAAGGCGGCTATGGTTTCTGGCTGGTTGAGGGCGACACGCTCATTAACTAGACAGGTAATGCACCAGGATGCTGAAAAATTCAGGAATACTGGGCTTCCTGATTGCCTTAGTTTAACTAGTCGTTCAGCTGTATAGCCTTGCCATTTGATGCCGTTATTTTGATTATGGGTCAGTGCAGTAGGAGTGGTGGTGGAAACTTGGGCTAAGCTCAGGGAAAATCCTAGGGCGACTAAGGCGCAGATTGAGCCAAGATGCTTTCCTAGAGGGGGGAGTAGGCGGGTTTTTTGGTGCAGCCAAGTGGCAAAGGCAATTAGGATTAGCCCTGTTAGGGCAGCTGCTAAACCGTTGGTTCCAGTTTGCTGGACTAATACCCAGATTAACCAGGCGGTGGCGGCGTACATGGGGAATGCCAGAAGCTGTTGGAAGGTTTCCATCCATGCTCCTGGTTTGGGTAAAATACGCTGCAATCCTGGGGTGAAGCTAATGGCTAGGTAGGGCAGGGCTAGCCCAAGACCGAGCATTTCAAAGATTGCGATCGCTATCGGTACGGATTGGGTCAGGGCTACTCCCAGGGCGGTTGCCATGAATGGTGCGGTGCAGGGAGTGGCGACTACGGTGGCAAAGACTCCTGTGAAAAATTCCCCGATGTATCCTGAGCGAGTGGTTAATCGTTGCCCAATTCCCATGATGGAAGCACCGAAGATAAAGACTCCCGATAGACTTAAGCCAACCGCAAACATTAGATATGCCATTAAGGTAACGAAAACGGGGGATTGTAGCTGGAATCCCCAGCCGATTTGTTGCCCTAGCGATCGCAAAATTAATAGCACACTGGCCACTACGGTAAAACTGACGAGAATGCCTGCAGTGAATGCGATCGCATGGCGTCTCACTTGCTTGGGACTTTTCTGGGATTTTTGGACTATGTTGAGTGCTTTGAGGGATAGCACTGGGAAGACACAGGGCATCAGGTTTAGGATTATGCCTCCGAGTAATGCTAGCAGCAGCACTTCCCATCGGGGTTGGGTTGGGGTTGGGGCGGTTTTGCCTATTTCATTGCTGACTGCGGCTTCAATGGTGAAGGCTTGGACTACGGATTGGTTATCTAGGGATTCTCGAATCACTAGCACTCCAGTGATGGGGTCGAGTTTCCTGAGATAGCCTCGCTGCAATCGCAAGGTGATTCCATCTTGATTCAGTTCTGCGATTTGGGGCGCTGGGTTGGTAATGATACCGTCTTGATGTGGGAAAAAGATCACCTCTTGGATTTGAGCCTCTTCCATTTCCGGGGCTTCAACTTGCAGAGTTAAGTCTTGTGGTTCGATAGTGACTGTGACTTGCCATGGGGAGGGTTTGGGTAGAGCTTGACGGGCTTGCTCAAATACCTGTGTCCACCGTTGGTTGACTAAGGGAGGTCTAGAGGTAATTGGTAAGGTGAGGTTGAAGGTGCCTTCTTCGGGAATACAGTTTACTTCACAAACCAGCCAATCCGCTTTTACGCCCAGTTGAAGAGAATCGGGAGTAGCTAGGTTGGCTGGGGGTGTGATTTGGCTGAGTAGGGTAACCTCTTCTTCATAGCCAAAGTTCATTAATGGCTCAAGGGGTAACCGCTGGGGATAGGGCCAAACGATGTCTCCCACTTCAAAGCCGGGGGGTAGGGTCCACTTCAGGGTAGCTCCAAGACCCGAGTCACCAGGGTTTCGCCAATAGGTGTGCCAGCCGGGATTGATGTTGAAGTGTAGTCCTACCCAGAAGGGGGTTCCAGGTTGAATATTGATCACTTCGCTGATCAATTGCACCTCGACGTTCTCGGTTTGGACTGGGTTAGCCGAGGCAGGAGCAATGGGTAGTAAGGTAGTGGATAGGGTTAGGGCTAGGGCTATGATCCAGGTGAGGAGTTGCTGCAACATGATGACTCTACTGAATACATTTTTAACCTACACGATTTTTTTTAGGAATCATCTCAGGTACAGTTAGGTCAGTTACCCATTACCCATTATCAATTAAGGAACTAATCTTTTGGCATTAAAATTTTCATCTGCGAGGAATCGAGCCATTTGGGATTACTTGGATTGATTGCGCCTAGCTAGTAAGCGATCGCGTATTCCAATGGGATTAAAGGGTTGTTCAGCCTTCCCAAACTTCTTCCATGACCATGACAAAACCAGGCAGCACTGATTCATCCCCCTTCACCGTAGCTGGATTGTCCAACTGCTCCACTTCTACCCCAGGACGGTAAATATATACTTGACGACTATTTGGCTCAATCAACCACCCCAACAGAGCGCCATTTGACCTGTACTCTTCCATCTTTTCCTTAATACTCTTCACCCTATCACTGGGAGAGCGCAACTCAATCACAAAATCTGGGCACAGAGGAATAAACTTTTTCCTTTGTTGAGGCGTTAGGGCTTCCCACCTGTCTTTTTTGACCCAAGAAGCATCAGGGGAACGTTCTGCACCATTGGGCAGCTTAAAGCCACCAGAAGACTCAAATACCTTGCCTAGCTTTGTTTGGCGATTCCACAACTGTAGCTGAAAATTAATGTTGGAATTTTTTTGAGATGTTTCACCTCCTGTGGGGGGCATAACAATTATTTTTCCGTCTAATGTGCGCTCAATTCGTAAATCTCGATTAATCTGACAAAACTCAAAAAATTGATCATCATCCATAGCCCATGCCGGGGGCATCCTCAACACAATGGGATTGGTTTCAACAGATGTGGTGGCTACTTTCATGGCGATCTGCTCTATGTCTGAGGTAATAACCGATAACCAAGTAGATATCTGGTAGTTGTAGCGATGGATATTGCTCTGCAATTTCCTCTGGCGTGCATCCCTCAAGAAAAGCAGTCACAACAGTGTCTAAGGTGACACGAGTTTTGGCAACTCGTACAACACCATAGCCATCTGTCTCTATAGGTGCGGGTTCAAGGGCAATTGCTAGAGTCATAGACTTTATCAGGTTGCTATTTCATATGGTAGCAAACGCCTAGTCAGGGTGAGGATATGGGTGTTACTGAATCAGCAACGTCAGATTAATCAACTCTAACCATTTCACGGGATTCTTCCTTATGATTCACCTCAGAAGGTTTCAGCTTCTGACCCCTAAAGTCTCCTAATAATCCCATCAATGCTGGAACTACTGTAGGTGTCAGTAATGTAGACAAAGCTAATCCCCCAGTCAAGGTAATCCCTAACCCTTGATATAATTCAGCTCCTTTCCCTGGTATTACTGCTAGCGGTAACATTCCCAGTACTGTAGTTCCAGCAGACATGAATATCGGTCGTAAGCGATCGCATACAGCTTTATACAACGATGTATCGTAATCTATTCCTTCTCGCTGTAATTGCAAGGCTCGGTCTACCAAAAGGATGGCATTATTCACCACAACTCCAGTCAGAATCACAAATCCCAACCCAGTAATCATATCCAGTGGTACCAAAACACCAGGAATTCTGTTCACTATCACCAAACTCAACAACGCTCCGGTTAATCCTATCGGTACGGTTGCCATAATTACGATGGGATAGAGAAAAGAATGGTAGAGTGCGACTAGCAACAGATAGGTAATCACTAAAGACAGAATAAAGATTGACCCCAACTGCACTAACGTTTCCGATAGCAAATCTGCCGAACCAGCTAACTCGACACGATAGCCAGCAGGTAGGTTTTTCCGGAAGGGTTTGAGAATTTGCTGCTCTGTCTGTTGAACTAGTTTGCCTAAGGGAGCTGAGCGCTCGACACTAACGGTTAGGGTAATAGAACGCTGTAAATCCACTCGGTCAATCCGATCGGGTCCGGTGGTATCTACTACTTCAGCGACATCAGCTAGTTGTACTTGCCCACCATTGGGAGTATAGATCACTAACTGACGCAACTGCTCTGGGGTTTTGACAACGGTATGTTGTAATTCAACGGTCACATCCAGTTCCCGTTTACCATCCACAAATTCTGAGGCTTTAATCCCACCGAGAGCAGCTTCAACCATTCTCCCTAACTCAGCTTCTGACAAGCCCACTTCTGCCAGTCGCACCCGATTGGGAATTACTTGTAATTCTGGCGCACCAGTAACAAAACTGGAACGAGCATTGCGCACACCGTCCAGTTGGCGCAATTGCTTAGTAATATCCTGACCCCACTGGTTTAATTGATCCAGGTCTTGTCCTACCAGACGCACTTTATAGGACTTGCCTGGATTCCGAAAAATGGCAGTGCGCCTGGCAACCACAAAGCGATAACCAGGGAAATTAGACTTTACCTTTCCCATCCGATTCACCATGTCATCGAGATTCCTAGCGGTAGCTAACTCTGGCTTGAGAAGGACAAAAATTGCTTTCCATCCGGAGCTTGCTAATAGCAAGGTTCGGTCAATTTCCGGCTGCTGTGCCAAAAACTTTCTGGCCGGTTGAGATAGCCGTAGGAATTCTGGAATACTGGTGCCTGGAAAGGGTTCCGTTAACCACATAATTAAATTACGGTTCCCTTCTGGTAGGTAATCCATGGGGGGGAGTAACCGAATACTGACAAAGAGCAATACTACAGGAATCAACAACACAGCCAAACGCCTTCCGATCCGTTTGCCACCAAGAGACCAACGCACGGTTTTTAATAAAAATCCCTCTAGCTTGCCTTGCCATACTCGAAACACTGCTGAAGTTTTGGCTACAGCTAGCACTAGGACATTTTGGATTTTGGCTCCTCTATTTCGCTGCTTTGGGCGCAATGGTTTTGGGTCTAAACCTTGGGTGCCGACATCCCCCATCCCCTGCAAAATCTGTTGCGCCTCCGCTTGATTAAGAAACAGTCCCGATAGCATAGGCACTAGGGTCAGAGCTGCAAACAGGGAAAACAATACCGATGTCGATAGAGCAATACCAATATCAAAGAACAGCTGTCCTGCTTCCCCTGTGACTAAAACAATGGGAGCAAATACTGCTACGGTAGTCAGAGTAGAGGCTAGCATAGCTGACCACACTTCTTGAGTACCGTCAATAGCAGCTCGGAGCGGATTTTTTCCCCGTTGCATGTGGGTGAAGATATTTTCTAGCACCACAATGGCATTATCTACGACCATTCCGACCGCAAAGGCTAATCCTGCCAGACTGATCACATTCAGAGACCGACCTAGCAAGGCTAAGACAATAAAGACGGTAATAATAGTAGTCGGAATAGTAAGGGCAATGACTGCTACGGTTCGCAATGACCCGAGAAACAGCAGCAACACTAGGGATGCTAGAATTGCCCCCATGATCAAATTTTGCTGCACTAACGCAATAGATTGGTTAATATAGTCATTCTCGTCGTAGTTAATTAAGAACTGGACACCTTCCCCTTGCTGTTCCAGTTGGGCTTCCAGTTTCTTGAGTACTGCTCTGACCCCCTTAGATATCTCTGGGACATTGGCACCAATTCGTCTTTCGATACCAATGCCAGCGGTTGGTTGGTCATTTGCTACAAGAACCGTACTTTCAAGCTTGCGACCAATTTCGACATCAGCTACATCCCCCAAATAGACAGTTCCTGATTGGTCTCGGCGCAACACAAACCCTTCCAACTCCTTCACATCCTCAGAGCGACTGACGGTGCGGACTCGGTATTCCCGTCTTCCCACTACCATCGGTCCACCCCGAATATTGCGGTTATTATTGCGCAAAGTATTCACGACATTAGAAAGGGTTAGATTGCGGTCAGCTAAGGCTTTCGGGTCTACAATCACCTCCACTTCCCGTTCCCGTCCCCCAGGAGTAAGAACCTGAGCTACTCCTTCGACTTGGCGTAACTTGGGTACGATGGCATCTTTAATCAAGTCACGGTAATGGTCTGGGTCAGAATCATAGCCTTCTTTGGGCATTAGGACAATCCACATCATGGGACTGCTAACACCACTGACCACTTCAGCAGAGGGGTCTCCCGCTTCTGGAGGTAGAGAGGACACTCGCTGTAATTTGCTCAAGACATCTACTAAGCGAGCATCAATATCTGTTCCCCAATTGAATTCGAGAGAAATCCGACTGCGTCCAGGCCGAGAGCTACTGGTAATTTCTTTAACCCCTGTGACTTCTTCGACGGCTTCTTCGATCGGTCTAGTAATCAGGTCTTCTACTTCAGTCGGTCCTGCTCCAGCGTAGGAGGTGCTAATGGTAATTTCTGGGGTATCGCCTCCTGGTCTAAGTTCTAGGGGAAGCTGGAATAGGGCTAAGATGCCACATAGGGCTAGGAGGCAGAACAGAACAAATGTTCCGTGTCGCCAGCGGACAGCTGTTTCGATAAGTTTCATCAAATTTCACCGAAGTTGGCAACTTTAGGAACTAGGAATTAGGGAACAGGGAATCGGGAATCGGGAATCGGGAATCGGGAATCGGGAATCGGGAATCGGGAATCGGGAATCGGGAAGGATTCTAGAGACTAATATAGCGGTTTCTAGCCTAATGAGGTACACAGGATTTTTTCCCTGTTCCCTCTTCCCCTCCTGGGAGGGGTTAGGGCGTGTCTTCAAACTCCGAGTACCCCCGTTTCCCTTAAAAAAGGGGGACTTTGAGTATGGCTCCCCCCTTAATAAGGGGGGCTGGGGGGGATCTAATATCTTGCGGAAAACTTTGAAAACACANGGTAATAGGTAATAGGTAATAGGTAATAGGTAATAGGTAATAGGTAATAGGTAATAGGTAATAGGTAATAGGTAATAGGTAATAGGTAATAGGTAATGGGTAATAGGTAATAGGTAATAGGTAATAGGTAATAGGTAATAGGTAATAGGTAATAGGTAATAGGTAATGGGTAATAGGTAATAGGTAATGGGTAATAGGTAATGGGTAATGGGTAATAGGTAATAGGTAATCTGTATTTCGGACCGGTCCGTTGACCCCGACCAGTCGGGGAATATGGGGAGATGGGTCAGTAATCGGTCCTCGTCTCGCTATCCATCCCAGAGACGAAACCGATAGATAGGGTCGCCAAAATCGGCAAAGTTTTAACCCTTTTACCCATAATCGACTAACCATAAAGGCGACCCTATCCTTACGGTAACTTCAACACCTTGAAAGAAGGTGGGGAATTCCGCGAGTTTTGTTAAAGCTGTTTGACCCGGTGGTGCGTTACGGGGCGGATGCTGCTGGCGAATTCGTGAAACCCTTATTCTGCCGTAATCTGCTCCCCTCTCCCAAGGTTGGGAGAGGGGCTGGGGGTGAGGGCTGAGGGGGCTTCTTGGTTTGTTAAGAAATATTTCACCAACAGCATCCGGGGCGGGCTGTCTCAACAAGGCGCGACCTTTATAGCAGAAGTCAGAAGTCAGAAGTCAGAAGTCAGAAGTCAGAAGTCAGAAGTCAGAAGTCAGAAGTCAGAAGTCAGAAGTCAAAAGCAAGCTAGGACTAGGTTTCGGAGTTTAGGAATGTCCTAACAGTAGCGCGTAGTGCTATATCACGCACCCTACGCCTCTTACCCCGATTCCCGATTCCCGATTCCCGATTCCCAATTCTAAATTCTAAATTCTAAATTCCCAATTCTAAATTCTAAATTCTAAATTCTAAATTCTAAATTCTAAATTCTAATTAAAATCGATTTTCATACTCTACAGTTATCTTGGTATCGTCTGAAAAATCCGTAGCACCGCGCAGCAGAATTTCTTCATTAACTCGATAGCGCAAGTTGTACTGAATTGGCTGATCAGTAGTCAACACTTTTAACAACGAAAATGATAAATTATTAGTAATATTAATCCCCGCTTCAGCACCTAGCTCTAACCTATCAGTGCGCCTATTATCATCTGTAACTGTAGTGGGGAACAGGCGAAACTCATCTAATCCTGCGGCATCACCAATCAGGTTGCTGACATTACTCAGTAGTGCTGACCCAGCTAAGTTGGCCAAACCCAAGGTACTATTGCCTCGACCCAAGGTATCCACAAAGCCACCCCCTAATAGGGCAACAATTTCCCCTTCACTACGTTTTGGCATACTATTGAGTTCCACTCGGTCAAAGAGCTGACTTGCTAGCCCTTTTACTTTTGCTTGAACCCGAATAGTTTCTGTAGTGCCAAAATTAGTTGGGCGATCGCTAATTTCATTAGCAAAGGTTTCACTGGTAATGGGTTGTTTCCTAGACTCAATTACTGATGCCACCATCTGCACATCTAACTCTGGGTCTCTGCCAAGAGTGGCTACAAATCGGGCGTTGTTGTTGTAATTTTTATCAAGGCGAAACTGGGTGGTAAACAGATTCACCTGACCGCGCAGCAGCTGAATGGTTCCTTCTGGTCTAATATCACTCATGTCCCCATTAATTAGAAGGGTACCGCTGGCGAGAAAATCTAATACTGGTAGCTGTCGAACTAGGATGTTTTTACCTAAGGTTAACTGTAAGTTATTGAACTCTATTAGTTCCTCACCTGCAGATCCGCTACTCCCGCTCGGGGCAGTTTGAGATTCAGAAATGGGTACTCGACCATCAAACAATTCGATGTAACCACCAATTCTAGGATTAAATAGAGTCCCAGTAATAATAGTCTTACCTTTAACACCACCACTGTAAATCCCTTTGAGATTGATGGCTAGTTGATTCAGGTCAACGGTGAGGGGATTCTCTAATGCTCTAGGTAGGTCTCGCAAGGGCAAATTCCCTACCGCTACTAATTTACCACCACCAAAATTCCCTTGTAAGCTGTCTACAATTTCCATGCGGTTGAAGTTAAACCGGATTTTGCCATTGACTTCTGTCAGGGGTTCTGGTAAAGCTTGGGCAGCAATAGTAGCGTCTTCTACATTAATGTTACCGACAACGGTAAGTTGCTCCAGTTGCTGTAGCCAATCTTGGTCTTGGTCAAAGGTACCAGAAATATCTAAATCTACTTGTCCTTTACCATCAACCCAAGCGATTTGTTGATTGGTAAGCATATTTAATCGGGCAAGTCCTTCGTTTTCAACCTTGAGTTGTACACTGACTTGCCGATTTTCTGGCTCTACTTCGGCAAAGGGTAACTTGTAGGGGATTTTGGCATTTACAGTTAGGGGTTCAGACTCTTTGGTCAGAAAACTTTGGGCAAAGACGTTCAACCGCGCATTCTTGTAACTAAAGCTGCCTTTGATGGATTCGAGGGGTGTTTGGTTTAAACTGGCATCCACGACCGATATTGCTCCCCTGGCTTGGGGATTGCTGAGACTTCCATAAAAGTCCGCTGTGGCATCAACAAATCCTCCATAACCAACAGAGCTAGGAAATCTGAACACTTCTCGAATCAAGGAAACCGGGACTTTCTTGAGCCTGAGCTGACCCGATGGACCAAGTTCACTGATACTACCGGACAAGGTGGCTAGGCTCTGACCCGATTGAATCCGCACAGGTAAAAGATTCAGTACCCCTTCTGCAAAATTTCCTTGGGCAATAATTGTCTCAGCTTTATAGGAACCCCATTGCCAGTTTTCCCCTTGGAAATTAAATTCAGCACGGATGCCATCTTTGACTGAACCGACCAGACTGATACTGCCAGTAAAAGCACCATTGAGCTCGGTAAGCTCTGGTAACAGAAAGCTCTCTTGACGCTGCTGCCGTTGTCTGTTTAGGAGCTTGACTATTTCTGACATCCGCCGCAGGGGTTTTTTGAGACCATTTTGTGAATTACCTACTCCACTAACGGCAAGATCAGCGGCTGTGCCGTAGACGGGGGTTTGGAAGCCTCGACCTAGGTCAGTGATCTCAAATAGTTGTAGGGTAGTTAGAACATCCTGGATTTCTCCGAGCTTAGCCTGGAGTTCCCCGTTAAATTCTGGGCCGTTGGGGGTTGGGGTGACGTTGGCAGCAAATAAGTATTGACTATCACCTTTTTCAAACAAGCCATCGGTCAGAGTCATCGTCCCTTGCTGGTATTGGAAAAAGCCTTCTAACATATCACCTCTGAGGTTGTCAAAGATGGGATTTGCGATCTCAATTTTACCGGATGACCCAAAAGTCTTGAGGTTCAGAGCCATGTTCCCACAGATGTCTCCCGCCAAGGGTTTGCTTAACCATGGTTCGAGGTTTTGACCGTCTACCATACCACTACTCAAAGCCAGACTCTTAATGGTATTGATCGGAAGATTCTCCACGGTCATTTGTAGCTCATCCCCTGACCGAATCCCACTAGCGGTCTTGTCCTGATACTGCACCAAAAAGGATACGGGTTGGTAATTGGGGTCTAGCACAACCTCCAGTTTTTCTTGATTCCCTGCTAGCTGGAGATTTACCCCTGACTTTGGTGCTATACTTACTCGACCTGTCAGTAGGGATTCAAACTCCAGAGGACCAGCAAAAAAGTACCGCAGTCTTAAGTCACCGTTAATTGTCGGAGCTTGAGGAGTACCGGCAATCCGACCGTTAAAACCGACTAAGCCTCCTAAATTTAACGCATAAGGCAGGTCAGCCGGTAATCGTTGCAAATTCAAATTCTCTGCTTGTACCTGGAAATCAAAGGTCTTAATTGCTTGTAAACCCTGACTGCCTGGGTTTAGATTGACAAAACCATTAGCATTGAATCCCTCGGCTGTGGCTTCTTTAATCTCTAGCCTTTGACCATTCCAGTCAAAGGATGTGGCTAGGGAACGCTCAAGTACAGAAATGCCTTTACTAAAATTAAGCTTACCCTTAGCTTGGATTGCTGATAGAGCTTTATCTGGTGTCAATAGCAACGGAGCAGAAATATTGACACTGCCATTGAGACGTCCTCGTAAATCGGGATTAATCTCCCACAACTGGAGATTAGTAGGCTGGAAAACCCCCTGAAATTTACCATTGCTAAACTCAGCTGTTCCTAGTAATTGACCACCAGCAACATTCAGTTGTCCAGACCCTTTGCCCTGAATGGCGTCAATGGTTAAATTATTTAGATTACCAGAGACAGTGACATTCCCGGAAACAGGGCCATTGAATTGGGGCGGGACCGGAGCAAGAGCACCCAAGTCGAGGTTAGAGGTTTGTACCTTGGCCTGGAAGTTACCATTGGCAATATCGATTTGAGAAGCCTGAATTCTACCCCCTTCCACATCTAAAGTACCAGACCCACTAGCAGTAATGGTGCTAGGACTTACCGAATCTAGATTCCCTGAGATGGTAAACTCCCCGGACGCTGGACCGTCGAATTGGGATGGTATTGGTCCGAGACGACCTAACTTGACATTGGATGCTACGACTTGAGCTTTGAAGTTACCTTTAGCGATATCTACTGCATCAGCTTTAATGGTTCCTCCTGCTACATCTAAACTACCAGACCCACTAGCGGTAATGGTGCTAGGACTTACCGAATCCACATTCCCTGAGATGGTAAACTCCCCGGAGGCTGGACCGTTGAATTGCGGAGGTATTGGTCCGAGACGACCTAACTGGAGATTGGATGCTACTACTTGAGCTTGGAAGTTGCCATTAGCGATATCGACAGCATCAGCTTTAATGGTTCCTCCTGCTACATCTAAACTACCAGACCCACTAGCGGTAATCGTACTAGGACTGACCGAATCCACATTTCCTGAGATGGTAAACTCCCCGGAAGCTGGACCGTTGAATTGGGGGGGTATGGGGGCGAGACGACCTAACTTGAGATTGGATGCGACTACTTGAGCTTGGAACTTGCCTTTAGCGATCGCGATCGCATCGGCTTTAATAGTCCCTGCTGCTAGGTCTAAACTACCAGACCCATTAGCGGTAATCGTGCTAGGACTCAAAGACAATACATTCCCTGAGATAGTCAACTCCCCTGAGATGGGACCTTTAAATTCAGAAGGTACTGGTGCTAAGGCTTCTAGAGGAATATCAGAGGCTTGGACTAGGGTAGAAAAACCACCATTGATCAGTTTTACCTTGGTAGCACGCAAGGTACCAGCATCAACCGTTACGCTGCCGTAACCGCTGGCACGGAGGGTTTCTGGTTGGAAAGAATCAAGACGACCGGATAAATTAAATTGACCATTGAACGGTCCAGAGAATTGTGGCGGTAGAGATGGTGCAGGCAAAGTTTTGATGATTGGTGCCACGGAAATATTCTTAGCTTCTACTAACCCCTGCCAGCGCCCACCCCCCACTTGAACATTAGTAGCTCTGAGAACACCATCACCCATGGGCAGATTAGCATAACCAGTGGCACGAAAATTCTCGGGCTTGTCAAGGGGAGAAAAGATCTGGGTTCTGCCATAAACTCGACCCAGAGGAATGGGTAGATTAAATCCATACTGTTTTGCGATCGCATTCGCAGGCACATTCACAGCTTTAAGATCAAATACTGCCCCCCCCTGATCCATAAATTTGATATCCCCCTTGCCTGTGACTAAGCCACCCACTGTTGGTTTTGCCTGCAAGTTTCTAATGGCCAGCTCAGTATTAATAACGCTAAAGTCAGCAGTAATAGAGCTGAATTTCACCTGGTCAAGGGTGGCGGGAGTGGTGGTAAACGCCTCTCCAATCACAATCGGGTTGTCGATAGCTCCAGTGACCTGAAACGTAGCCTGTGCTTTACCTAAAGTTTTTACTGGTAGCTCTTTGATCCCAAACGTCTGTGCATACTGCTGTATCTCAACCGGTTCGCTTTTTACTCTGAGCTTGTAGCCTGACTCAATATCCAGCATTCCCCCAATTTGGGCAGGTACTTGACCGAATCTGGTAGTTATGTTAGTGAGCCAAATCTGACTTCCTCGAAAGCTCAGCTTACCGTTGCTTTCAGTGAACAGTTGGGGCAAGGGTTCTAAGCGGGCGATGGTGTCGGAAAAGTTGATCGTACCCCAATACTGCCAAGGCTGTTCAGCATTATTCCGTTGTATTCTCAGGTTGCCACCCAGTTTACCCCCTTGAAGCTTCAGGGGAATCAGAAGTACTTTACTAACCTCTGCCGCACTCACGTTATCGACATCAAGGTGCAAGTCAGTTTCTTCTTGAGAGAGGCGGTAATCTCCCTTAACCTTTAAATTTCCCCCACTTAACGGCTGACTATTTACATCAAAGCGAATCAGCTCACCTCCGTCGATAAATTTACTTTTCCCCCTAACCTCAGTAAATCTCATCGGTGGTTGTTTGATTCCCACTTCAGATCTTGGCACCACCACCACATCCGCATCCCGCCACCGCACCACCTTTGGGTCTACCTTAAACGCAGAATCTTGGGCAGTTTGTGTAAATGCTGTAGACACCCAGTTTAAATCTTTGTCCTGTTCAACATATATATTAGGTTCAACTAGGGTTACATCCAGTTCTAGAGTTCTGGTAAACAGCAGTTTAACGGGGTTATAGCTTACCTTCACTGCCTCGGTAAAAAGATGATCGGGATCCGTAGGGGTAGCTGGTATTTGCGAAGAACCAAACCTTACACCATTTAGGGAAAAGCCCTCCACTGGTCCGACATTGACTTTCCGGTTAAGAAAGCTAGATAAATTTTTCTCTACCGTTGGTGCTAATTGCTTCTGGATGAAATACCAAGCAAAAAGGCTTCCGCCCCCTATCCCAGAAACTAGAATCATGACCATAAGCATGAAGACCGGACGTAGCAGCCTCTGCCAAAACCCTCTACTTACCGTAGGTTCTGGAGTATTTTCCGGAGTAGGCTCTGGTAGATTACCAGGATTGGGAGAGTTACTCATCTTGATTGGTTTGCACCTTACAACTGGAGTTCCGAGGGAATATGGGGGCATCGTCATCTTAATTTATCAGGGAAATACAGGGAGTAGGGGTATCAGTTATAGGTGCCTAATACCAAGTGCGTTTCAAGAGGATATCACCATTCCCAATCATGATTAGGAAGAAGGGGCAAAGGGGGAGGAGATGGAAGAAGGTGCTATGTCTCAATGGTGTGAATGCAACTCGGGATCAGGCAGATAAGACTACTACTTTTTTTCTCTGACGAAGCTCCCTATCTTGATAGTTTCCAGAGCCAAGATTGATCCGTAGGTTTAACCCTATAGTTATGGGTGGTTTCAATTCCCTGACGCAATTCCTCTGACGGTCGATAAAGTAAAACATTTTTGAAACCCTCCGGAATCTCCGGTATGTTGGTAGAGCTATTGGATTTATCCAATAACATCAGCTGTACATCCGGACGAAGTAGATGACACAGAGATAGAACCCTACCGGGAATTTCATTACTGATCAAGAGTGGTTGTGGGATTTGATTAATCCAAGCGGCTACGGGGGGATTATTGCGACTCTTTGCATAGCTCTTGTGCCACCAAACTGGCAGTTGAGAGCTGACGATACAGGAGAGTATGCCGCTAAATGCCAGAGCAATTGCTATAGACTTCCAAGTTTTAGGATTTTTTCGGGTTTTTTCCATGGGCACCATGTCATGGTCACCCCTTACTTGCCCATCTTGTCTATCTTCGGTATTTGCTAAATTTCCATTCATCATGCCCATGGTGGGCAATCCCTTTTTTCCCTTATCTTTGGTAAGTTTTCCTGAGTTTTTAGCTTGGGTTGTCAGGAAATAAGCAATAGCTAACTGAATACCTAGATAACAGGGAATAGCATAGCGAGTAATGCTAGAACGGCGACCACCTAAGAGCAAATCTGGACCGATTATAGCAATTCCTGTCACTCCAATTAAGGTAATAATAAATACCCAAGCATGCTGAGGAGCCTTACGACAAAGATAGTAGAGGGCGTATACTGCTAAAAATAAACTGAGATAGTGGAGGGGACTCAAAGGATGGATGCCTTGGTTAACATCAAAGAAAATCCGACTGAGGTTTAAGGTCCAAAATAGGGGTAAGAAGCCTGAACGACTATGATTAACTGAGTCAGTATTAGCGATAAATTTGGAGAAATTAGTGATAACAATGATTAGCCAAGGGGAGAATAGCAATACTCCTCCTAAGGAGGCTAGTAAATAGCTAGTTACTCGCTTAGTCCAGCGACCACCTTCGGTAATTAATACATACAATCCCTGTCCAATTAAGACAAAGGCTGAGAAAGGGTGAGTATAAAGTGCTAAGGCAACAGTAAAGCTATAGATAATCCATTGATAAGGTTTTTTAATGAATTGCTTTATTCTAGAATAATTCATTGCCCATAATAGGACTGCACTAGAAAGCAAAATGCTAACAGTCCATAAACTATATTCTCGGGCTTCTTGGGCATACAAAACATGAAAGGGAGAAATAGCAATTATGGCAACAGCTACCCACCCGATTAATTTTGAACCAAATAGTTCTAAACACAGCCAGTAAGCACAGGGCAATGCTAATAAGCTAATTATTACTGATAGCAGTCTAATAGTTACTACGGAATTGCCAAAGGTTTGTAACCATAATCTCGCCATTAGGTAGTAAAGGGGCGAATGTTCTGGATTACCTGCTAGGGAATTAATAGTGTCATTGATATCTTTTTTAGGATTAGGAAATTGGTAGGATTTTAACAAATTTTCTACGCTGATAATCTGACCATCGAAAATGTCTTCTACTAGTTCGGTTTGAGTGTGACCAGAAATTCTAAGGGAGGTCATAGTCTCGTCGTACCAGTAAACTTTACGGTCTAGGTTGTAAAATCTAAAGACTACCAATTTCCANTCAACGCCTGCTTTAATCCCTCTTGCAACTGTTTAGCTGACAGGAGTGGTTGCTGTTGATAGTTACTGACTTCCAAAACCTATTTACCTCCCCATCTGTTTCGTCAAACATAATAATTACTCCTACTGGCTTAGGGGGAGTATATTCAATTGGGTAGTCTAAGGATAATTGACCTGATGGATCGATTTTTCCACTAGCAGTAATTGCTTTGATCATAACTAGTTGTGGGGGCGTAGTCAGTTAACTACTATAATTTTACAGTATTTTTAAATGGGGTGAGGTAGAAAGTTCTGGGTTTTAGGGAGTCGGGAATCGGGAGTTGGGAGCAGGGAAGAGATAAGAGACAAAAGACAAAAGGCAAGAGCGATGCAGCGCGGTCTTGGGGAGGCAGTGCGGTCTTGGGGGTTCCCCCCATGAGCAACTGCCGTGGTTTCCCCCATGAGCGACTGCATCAAGACGGCAAGATTTAATCAACGATAGAGGAATTATGATTAGCTTTACTGGGTGTGGCTTGAACGGGTGTTATGATTCAGTTTAAATTTATGATAAAATTAAAGTAACTATTCATAATATATCAATTACTTAATAGTGTAGCTATGAGTGTAGTTATCCCTGACGATATTGTCCAAGCTAGCCAAATGACTGAGGATGAATTCAAACTTGAAATTGCGCTGATGCTCTATAAGCAAGACAAAATTAGCAGTGGCAAAGTCCGTGCCTGGACGGGTTTAACTGTGATTGAGTTTCAGCATGAACTGGCCAAGCGCGGTTTAGATTTGAATTATGATGTTGCTGATTTTGAAGCAGACCTTAAAACCCTACAATCGATGAGTTTGCTGTGATTATTATTAGCGATACATCACCGATTACTAATCTAGCAGGCATCAATCAACTTAACCTCTTGCATCGCTTATATGGTTCTGTGATTATTCCCGTTGCTGTCTACAATGAAATGGTTGGTATCGGAAAAATTGTACCTGGAACAGTAGAAGTTCAAACCTTATCTTGGATTAAAACTCATGCTGTTTCAGATAGGCAGCAAGTTATCACACTTCAGGAAAGTCAAGAAAGCATCGATTTAGGTGAAGCAGAAGCGATCATATTAGCATTGGAAATGGATGCCGATTTGCTACTGATGGATGAGCGACGGGGACGAGCAGTTGCTCAAGAATTGGGGCTAACTATTGTGGGCTTACTGGGCATTCTCGTGCAAGCCAAGAAAAGTAATTTAATTCCGGCAGTTAAACCATTAATGGATCAATTGATTGAAACAATGGACTTTCGTATTAGTCCTCAATTGTACCAAGCAATTCTCCAAGCTACCGACGAAGAAAGTACATTATAATCTTAAAAGAGGGAGGATTTTATCCTTCTTGGGTTTTAGGGAGTAAGTTGTCTAATTCTTCTCACCCATTCGCTACTATTTTGAGTATCTTGTCGATCACGACCCATACCAATAAAAGGTTGATTGTCTAATTACAGAGGATTAAGAGATGCCGGTTTTTCTGTTAAATACTGTTTTTTGAATACTTCAATGATATCGGCAATAATGTTTTGATCGTCTTCTAGTAGTTCTTGAATATTTTTTATCAGTTGTTATAGGTCACGCATAAGTCTTAGGAAGTATGTTCAATAACTTTCTATAAATCCATTATACAAAGTTATTGGTTTTTGGCTTATGCCACCACAACACCCATCAATGGGTGCATCTCATATTTGTAAAAAAAAAGGAGTAAGGTATAAATTTACCTTGAATATCTGATTGCTTTCATCTAATGCCCGTTCCCGTAGCTTCTCCCTCGGATAATCCCTTGGCTGTAGGCTGAAGGCTGACAGCTGATGGCTGACGGCTTACATTACATCTTCATACAAAGCCTCAAGACTAGTCCTAAAATCCACAGTTTCTAGATTAATCTCACTGCCCGGATCATAAAATTGCAATGTCCAAATTCCCTCAGAATTTCGGCGGAAGCAGTCTAGCCGCTGATGGTTTTGGCTAATTAAAACATATTCCACCAAGGTGTCTAATTTTCGATAATTATAAAATTTGTCACCCCGGTCAAAGGCTTCAGTCTTGGGAGATAAAACTTCCACAATTAAACAAGGATATTTTTTATAATTGCTCAATTCTCGGTCTCTGGCATCGCAAGTCACCATAACATCAGGATAATAATAACTATTGGATGCTTCAACATAAGTTTTCATATCTGCCATATAAACCCGACAGCCAGTGCCCCTGACATGATTTCTTAAGGCTGAAGCCAGGTTAAGGGCAATAGTAACATGGGCATCACTCGCCCCAGCCATGGCATAGACTTCTCCATCAATATACTCGTGTTTGATGGCACTATCTTCTTCGTAGGATAGATAGTCTTCTTTGGAAATGTAATTGGGACTTTTATCAGCAATCATGACAGTTTCAAGACAGTGACACTATTAGTATAGAATAAAGGGAGTAGGGAGTAGGGAGCAGGTAACAGGGAACAGATAAGAGGCAAAAGGCAAGAGGCAAGAGGCAAGAGGCAAAAGGCAAGAGGCAAGAGATAAGAGTTAATCAAGGATAGAGGAATTATGATTAGCCTTACTGGGTGTGGCGTGAACGGGTGTTAGGATTCAGTTAAAGAGAGTAAAGCCATTGCTGACATTGTTGTGCTTCTAATTTGTCATTGGGAGAAGATAACAACCCTAAAAGGCCGGTATCGACAAAAACAATCATTAGTAGCTATATAGTTTAGAGCCTTCTGGACGAAAACTATCAACAATTTGTTTAAAATTTTCTAAATCTTCCTGTCGAATTTTAGCTTCTTCTTGAGTGATTTCCTCTTCAAGGCGTTTTCTTAGCCATGCCAGAGCAGGTTGATTGAGTTTATAGCGTTTATAGGATTTATGAGGTACGCTTTTCAGCCTCAAAGTCCCCCTTTTTAAGGGGGATTTAGGGGGATCCCTACCTCATGGGATAGAGAATTGCTATAATTTGTTCTTCAACAGTTTTCCCTCTATGTTTTAAGTAGGGGGCAAAATGACTTTGAGTATTCTTTGCCATAGATTTTAACACCTTGTTTACTTCATAGTTTACTTCCTTAAGTATAATCCAAGGATAAATGCGATCGCTTCGGGAAGGGGAGGACGAGGGAGATCGATATGCGATCGCACAAAGGTACAGTCAAATTCAGCCAAAATATCTTCTAGGGTAAAGGGAAGGTCAAAATATTGGCTAAAGCTGTAAGGTTGTCCAGCTTTGAGAATGCGGCGGCGGTTCATTTGTGGTTAGTCTTCGTTTGTTTTTAGGGAATTCGGAGCAGGGACTTAAGAGCAAGAGTAAAGATAGAAAACTAGTTTTTAATATTATGAACAATCACCAATACTGTTTATCAACTATTTATAAATTAAATTTTATACCTAGATTTTATACTTCAACATCCTCAAGTAACTGGAAATAATCTCCAAAATTATTGCTTAGGAAGAGTCAAAAAAAATACCAATTAAAGTAGGGTGGGCAAAGTAATCTAATCTAAACGACTCAAAATAACCAAACTTTCTTTGCCCACCCTACAAGCTCTCTTCCCGACTCCCGACTCCCGACTCCCGACTCCCGATTACCTTGTACCTATAAAAATAATTTTGTCAACCCCTCCTCAGGCGATATACTAAAATTTAACCATGTTTTTATATTTAAAATGAACTCCTCAACACCATCCATCCAATTCTTTGACGGTATTTATGAACAGCTGAGTGACGTCAGCCTCAGAAAAAACCGACGGTCAGGAGCCCGCATCGTCTTGATGACCTTTGAAAAGTTAAAGGCTATTGAACAATTCAACAGTTATAGAAACCGATTTTCTCAATCAATGGTCTTAACAGACGAAGAAGGGGTCATTAATATGACTCCTTCCTCAATAAAATTTCGCTTCGGTGGTCCAGAAGGAGATGAGCTAGCAGGAGTGGAGTGTAAAGTTGAAATTGACGAAGACGACCACTGGGAACGCTTCATGCGCTTCATGAATCGGTACGCTGAAGCCAACGGCATGGCTTACGGTGAAACCAAACCATCAACTGAAGGATAATTACCCATCCTAAACATTTTCCCCCGTCTTCCCGTCCCCGTATCCCCGTGTTAGCCTAACCGATGAGTATGGTATCAGACACGATATAGAGTATCAAGGATGAAGTATGAAAGTCGCAATTACTGGAGCAACAGGATTTGTCGGTAGCCGCTTAGTGGAGCGTCTACAGGAAGAAGGACATCAACCCTTAATTATAACCCGTAACTCAGCTAAAGCTACGGCGCAATTTCCCAATATAGAAACTATTGCCTACACTCCCACCGAATCAGGGGATTGGCAAAATGCGATCGCAGGCTGTGATGGTGTAGTCAATTTAGCCGGAGCCCCGATTGCTGAGGAGCGCTGGACACCAGCCCGTAAGGAAGACATCCTCAATAGCCGCCAATTAGGGACCCAAAAAATAGTGGAAGCGATCGCCCTTGCTGACCCTAAACCCACGGTATTAGTAAACGCTTCTGCCATTGGTTACTACGGCACTAGTGAAACAGTAACCTTTGATGAAACAAGTCCTGCTGGAGAGGACTTTCTGGCAGAGGTTTGTCAAGCCTGGGAAGGGGAAGCCCAGAAAGTCCAAGATGCAGATGTGCGACTAGTGATTCTGCGCATTGGTATAGTTTTGGGCAATGGCGGTGCCCTAGCGAAAATGATACCCCCCTTTCAAATGTTTGCTGGAGGGCCAATCGGTACCGGTCGCCAATGGTTTTCTTGGATTCACCGAGATGACTTAGTGAACTTAATCATAGCTGCCCTAACCCGACCAGACATGGAAGGGATTTTCAATGCCACAGCTCCCAATCCTGTCTTGATGTCCGAACTATGTAAAGCCATTGGAGATGTTCTCAATCGTCCCTCCTGGTTACCAGTTCCCAGTGTTGCTCTAGAAGCCCTTTTGGGAGAAGGAGCCATAGTAGTCTTGGAAGGTCAACAGGTGCTACCCAAACGAACCACTAGTTATGGATGGGAATATCAGTATTCCACAGTAAAACAAGCTCTAGTAGACATATTGAAAACTGAAAATTGTTAATTGTTAATTGATAACAGATAACAATTAACAATTAACAATTAACAATTTCTAAATGACTAATGACTAATAACTAATGACTATAACTACTACGGTAACTACTACGGTGTTGCAGTCATGGCATTAGTGGGAGTCGGAGGAAGTTCCTCTTCCTCTATCTGAGCCGGAACCCGTTCTACTCTAGCACCAAGTTGTCGCAGTTTCCCCTCCAAGTCTTCATAACCCCGGTCTAAATGACGGAGTCCTTGAATCGTAGTTATTCCTTCTGCCGCTAACCCAGCGACCACAAGTGCAGCAGATGCCCGTAAATCCGTACCCACTACTGGTGCTCCCGACAACATTGGCACACCTCGGATAATCGCATTATTCCCTTTAACCCGTATATCCGCCCCCATGCGATTCAATTCGGCAACATGACGCAGCCGATTTTCAAAAACCGTTTCGCTAACAACACAGTTTCCTTCACTCAGAGCCAGCAACGCCGTAAACTGGGCTTGCATATCCGTAGGAAATCCAGGATAAGGCAAGGTTTCAATATCCGTTGCCCTTAGTTTATTAGGAATAATTCGTAACCGATTGGGTGCCTCAACCATCACCTCACTACCAATTGCCTGTAGCTTAGCAATCACAGCAGTTAAATGTTCCGGTATTACTGGGTAAAGGCTCAGTTCAGAGTGGGTAATTGCCCCAGCTACCAAGAAAGTTCCAGCCTCAATCCGGTCAGGAATAATTGGGTAATCCACCGAATGTAAACTAGAAACCCCAGAGATACTAATAGTTTTAGTACCAGCACCACTAATTTGAGCTCCCATCGCTCGGCAGAAATTCGCCAAATCCTCCACTTCTGGCTCTTGAGCTGCATTTTCAAGGGTGGTTTCCCCTTCTGCCAGAGTCGCTGCCATCAGCAGAGTTTCCGTTGCCCCCACACTGGGGTAATCCAGGTAGATTTTCGCCCCCTTTAGCTTGTTGTTACCTGTTCCTTTCACATAAGCATTGACAATGCCATGCTCAATATGAACCTGAGCGCCCATAGCTTGTAGACCCCTGACATGGAGGTCTACTGGTCTAGCACCAATAGCACAGCCACCAGGCAGTGGTATCCGTGCCACTCCCAATCGCGCTAGGATCGGACCGAGGATAAAAAAGCTAGCTCGCAGCTGGCTCACCAACTCATAGGGAGCTTTTGATTGTCCGATATGGCTGACATCTAGGTCTAAGATGTCACCACTGCGTTTGAGCTTCACTCCCACAGCAGCAAGAATCTGGCTCATACGCTCGATATCTACTAGGGAGGGCACATTACGCAGTCGGCAATCTTGAGAACACAGTAAAGCCCCTGCCATAATTGCCAAGGCAGAATTTTTAGCTCCACTAATTTTTACCTGTCCGTGGAGAGACGCTCTACCCCAAATCTTGAGAACCGATTCGTTTTCCTGGGACAGAGATGGGGGATTTATCGGGCTTTGAGAGTGATTAATGGGTCTATCCTCCAAAATCATTATAATTTCTGGCGAAATGTTAAATTTGGTTTTGATTTTACCTGAAAGTTTTTAAATGTCTAGTTTTCCACGTATCTTGATCAAATGTCAGGTTTTCCACTATACTCAGAAGTTGGCAATGTAAACCGGTAAATTTTCAGGCGTTGCGGCTATCGACAACAAACTTGTCCACAATAGCAGTAAATGCTGTATACTAAAAAACCGGTGAGCTAATAGAGCAACCCCCATAGCAACCCTAAGTTGAATCCTAAACCGTGACAGTTATGACTCAGGACTGACCACTCTCGGAATCACCAACGATTGCTATAGCGCCAACAAACGCGGAACTGGCGGAATTGGTAGACGCGCTAGATTCAGGTTCTAGTGTTCGCAAGGACTTCCGGGTTCAAGTCCCGGGTTCCGCATAATTAACCAAACTGGTATGCTCACAAGCACCAAGAATCCCCTAGTCAAGGAAATTCGGAAGCTGCACAGAGTCAAAGGACGTCGGCAGCAAGACCTATTTCTGTTGGAGGGAACCCACCTGTTGGCAGAAGCCTGTGCCGTAGATTATCCCCTAGTCACCCTCTGCTATACATCAGAATGGCTTGAAGCTCATCCACAACTATCCCAAGATGCTTCCGTTCGGTCTCAAAGAGTGGAAGTGGTAAGTCAGTCTGTACTAAAAGCGATCGCTACTACAGTTGAGCCAGATGGAGTAGTAGCCACAGCAACCCGTCTTCCCCTTTCCCCGAAACCCCTCAATTCCCTCTCCCTAGGGCTGGCTCTAGAAACCATACAAGACCCAGGAAATCTTGGAACAATCATTAGAACTGCGGTAGCCGCTGGTGCGGAAGGATTGTGGCTAAGTTCCGATAGTGTAGAGCTAGATAATCCTAAAGTATTGCGAGCCTCAGTCGGTCAGTGGTTCCGTCTGCCCATGGCAGTTACCCCCCATTTGCCCACCCTCGTAGCTCAAGCTCAAGCTCAAGGGATACAAGTAGTGGCCACAGTACCAGATGCTAAGGTCAGTTACTGGGACATAGATTGGCGCTGTCCTAGCTTAATACTCCTGGGCAATGAAGCAGCTGGACTTAGGGAAGACTTGGTAAAAACAGCAGATCAGCAAGTGAATATTCCCCTGATGCCAGGAGTAGAATCCTTAAATGTAGCCATTGCTGCTGCCTTGATGTTGTACGAAGCTAAACGGCAACGTTTTTTAGTGAAATCACCGTCAACCTGTTCAGAACCAACTGTAGTCTTTGCTAAGTCTGGGAAAGAAGTCACCTGTGATGCAGAGGATGTGATCCTAGATGTGGCGGAACAAGAAGGGGTGGCATTACCAAGCGGTTGCCGCATGGGAGCCTGTGGTGCTTGTAAGCAAAAGCTTCTAAAAGGGAAAGTAGAGTATGACGAGGAACCTGATGCTCTCGAAGAGGATGAACGGAAGGAAGGCATGATTTTGACTTGTGTGGCTCATCCTGTCGGACAAGTGGTAGTTAGCGCTTGAGCTATAGCAGTTCTCAATTCGGTGAGGTACTTTCGTCCTAGGTTTTAGGGAGTCGGGAGTCGGGAGTCGGGAGTACCTTATACATTATCTGTCTTTTACAACAGTCATCTTTTCGCTTTTTGTCACATAACGTGAATAATTTTTGATTGGCGCACGTTGCATGTAGTTTGGCGTAACTTGCTAGTGAAATTTCCCCCTTCGTTAGTATAGGATCAAACTGAATCGACATTCAAGCATGAATTGTCATAGTCAAATAACAAAAATTAGTTTGAATCCAAAATGAGTAAGACAATTTTAATTACAGGAGCAAGCAGCGGTATTGGAAAAGCAACTGCAAAATTGTTCCAGGAAAAAGGTTGGAACGTGGTTGCAACCATGAGAAGTCCAGAACAGGAAACAGAACTAACCACCCTTGATAATGTATTGGTGACAAGACTAGATGTTTTAGACCAAAATTCAATTACAAAAGCCATTCAGCTAGGTATTGAAAAGTTCGCTAAAATTGATGTTTTGGTAAATAATGCTGGTTATGGTGCTTTTGGCCCTTTAGAAGCAACCCCCAGGGAAAAGATAAAAAGACAATTTGATGTTAATGTTATTGGGCTGTTAGATGTAACCAAAGCAATCCTACCCCATTTCAGACAAAATAAAGATGGTATATTAATTAATATTTCATCGATTGGTGGCAAAATGACCTTTCCATTATTTTCATTATATAACGGGACTAAATTTGCTGTTGAGGGGATTTCCGAAGGTCTGAGTTTTGAAATGGAAGCAATTGGCTGCAAAGTGAAAATTATTGAGCCAGGCATTATCAACACTGATTTTGCTGGCCGCTCCCTTGATATGAGCAACGATGAAAGCCTAACTGAGTATCAAGAATTAATTGGTAAGCTGTTCAATTCGATGGAATCTTTCCCTGATCAGGCTTCTGAGCCTATTGTTGTCGCTAACGTGATTTATGAAGCAGCGACAGACGGCACTGATAAATTGCGATATACTGCTGGCGAAGATGCCAGGATGATGGTTGCTAATCGAAAAGAATTGGATGATAAGACGTTTATCCAAGGTATTAAAGAGCAATTTGGCATCTAGTTCAAATAGAGGGTTTATCCTGAAGGGGCGACGAAACAACCTGAAATGCTTGGTATGTAAAGTTGCGTAGGGATTGAGGTGGGAACCATGATTAAAAATCAAAGACAGTATGACTACAGCCAAGAATTAGTTCGTCAATTTGAATCTGACTTATCTGTTTATGACGCTCAAGATGAAGAGCTCAAAAAAAATGATTGTTGGTGGAAGATTAAGCGCGATTCATTACAAAGTCATCTTAATGCTTTAAAAACCGAAGTTGCTGAAGACGAAACCCTCATCAACCATGACAATCGTACTCCAATTGTTCTGAAACTTGATGATATTAAAAATCTCCCAAAACTTCTGCTCAAAGCTCGTATAGCTGCTAATCTAAGCCAAAAACAACTGGCGGATATCGCTGGTTTAACCGAGGGAAAAATCATAGACTATGAAGCTAAAGACTACCAAACAGCGAGCCTTATAGATTTTTTGTTTGTCCTTGATGCCCTGGATATTAAGCTCCAAAAAGGTGAGTTTTTAGTTCCTCTAGATACTCTCAGAATAACCCCAATTACCGCAGAAGAATTGATGGGTAATACATCTAGTGAAACCTCTCAATCAATTGGGTGCAATAGACTTAAACAGGATCAGAAATGGGTTACCAATCGGTAACCCATCAGTTACCTATCAGTTGGGATCATGCAACCTGAAGCAATGACTCCTTCAAGCGAGTTTGGTCAAACCCTTGCTGATGAAGCAATACCCAGGATTCGATCAAATCAGGACCATTGACATCCCCAGTTAGTGCAGCACGAAGCGATCGCATAACCAATCCTTTCTTGACCTTTTGCGCTTTTGTGACTTGGTTAATAATCTGCTTAGCTTCCTCTGGACTCAGCTGTTGGTAATTACCCAGTTGCTCAAGAATAGCTTGCACCACCTCACTAGCACCAGCTTTTTTCAGCTGCTCTACGGCCTGCTCAGTGTACTCAACTGACTCAGTAAAGAACATCCGAGTCATCTCTACTGCTTCTGGCAAGCGAGTCAAACTTGGCCCAATCATAGCAGTCAACCGTTCCAGCCAAGGGCGATTTTCCACAGGATCACAGTTGTGCCCAGCACTTTCCCAGTAGGGAATCAACAAGTCCACTAACTCAGATGCACTGATCTGGTGGATATATTGACTATTAATCCAATCCAGCTTAGCCCAGTCAAACTTTGCCCCAGCTGGGTTAACCCGTTCAAAACCGAACTTTTGAGCGGCTTGAGCCAAGGTAAAGATTTCCTGAGTGGAATCAGGGGGAGACCATCCCAGCAATGTCATATAATTAACCATCGCCTCAGGGGTAAAGCCCATGGCTTTGAAGTCAAAAATAGAGGTTACACCATCGCGCTTGGATAGCTTCCGTCCCTCATGGTTAAGAATCAGAGGTGTATGGGAAAATTCTGGGACTACACTCCCTAGGGCTTCATAGAGCAAAATCTGTTTAGCAGTATTAGCAATATGGTCTTCACCGCGAATGACATGGGTAATCTGCATATCAATGTCATCCACCACCACAGCTAGGTTGTAGAGAGGCTGACCGATATCATTCTCTTGAGATGCCCTAGCAATCACCATATCACCCCCAAGGTCACTCCCTTTCCAGGTGACTTTACCTCGGACTAGATCATTCCAGACAATCTCCCGGTCATTATCAATCATAAAGCGGATCACCGGCTTGCGCCCTTCCGCCTCAAATGCTGCTTGTTGTTCTGGTGTCAGATTTCGATGGCGATTGTCATAGCGGGGGGCTTCTTTTCTTGCCTTTTGAGCTTCCCGCAGTTGTTCTAGTTCCTCAGCTGTGGTGTAGCAGCGATAAGCCAATCCCTGGTCTAAGAGTTGTTGAATAGCAGCACTATAAAGGTCAAGACGTTGGGATTGGAAAAATGGTCCTTCGTCCCACTCCAGTCCCAGCCAACTTAAACCATCGAGGATATTTTGGGTATATTCCTCTCGCGATCGCGTTTGGTCGGTGTCTTCAATGCGCAGAATAAACTTACCGCTGTGGCGACGGGCAAATAGCCAGTTAAATACAGCGGTTCTAGCGGTACCAATGTGTAAATTTCCGGTTGGACTTGGGGCAATACGGACTCTAACTGTCACAGCTGATTGCTAAGAACCTAATTACTATAGTCTTTTCGTCTCTATTGTACCTGCAACAATCAACTACTCCGACTAGATCATCTTCAGGATCATCTTTAGGAGGAGTCGATAGTATCCTACATTTCTTCTACGGGACTGACGGGGCTCGAACCCGCAACTTCCGCCGTGACAGGGCGGTGCTCTAACCAATTGAACTACAGTCCCAATCTCTGAACCATTTACTATTGTTATCTATGACTGGTGTATTTGTCAAGGCTTTTTTTGAAAAAAACCGAAAAATACTTTGAGCAGTCACTTTAGAGCTCTGAGCTCTCAGCCGATTTGCCTTGAGCTTACCCTCGACCAATGACCGAAGGCTCAGTTTATGGCTGTGATCAGTATAACCTATCCCAGGGCTTAAGCAATAGGGTGCGTGAATCAAGCACCCTAGGGCTCACTATTTTTTTTTCAAGACCAAAAACCTTATTTACTACTATGGCAGAATCACCATTCTCTTTTGGTGTTGGAGACTTTTGAGATTAAGATTGCCTCTGAAGCTGTTCTGCTGAATGGATAAAATCGTTCCAGGCTAAGAATTAATAGGAGCATCAAAACCTGTACTGGCCAAGGTGCCATAGCAAAACCAAATATTAGACAGACAATGGTACTGCCTACTCCCAATAGGCGAGGGATTTCGTGAGAGACTCTCCAAGATATCAAGATGCTCCCTAGGGCAGTTACCAAAAGAATTAGAAAAAGTGGAAGCATATTAATCACCTCTTATCAAATAAATTTTAGACCTCAATAAATTCTAGACCTCTAAATTCTAGACCTCTTAAAATTCTAGAGAGGGCTCCCCTCCATCCAATGATGGCGAAAGCCCCCTTTAGATTTAATTTAGCATCTACCTATACATTGTGTGTGTCAGCTAGATTACAAAATCTAATAACTTAATAAATTGTTGCATAACTTCATGCTAAGTTTTGAAAGTTAATCGTATTGGGCAAAGTGTTGGGCAAAGTGTTGGACAAAGTGTTGGACAAAAAGTTGACTAGCCACTCCTTGAGGTGATATGTAGCGCGGCAGTCATCTTCATTGTAGCGCTGGATCATTTCGAGAATAGAGTGATTGCCTGTTTGTAACCACTGGTCATACAAACACACAGATTGGGAGCCAGTCATATCGGGGTCTCGCCACTCAAAGCCCAAGCATCTCGCCAAATTTTTCAGAGAATAACTCTCCACTGGCATGGTCACAGTATCAATAACTATTTGATGAACATCCACGAAACGATTTAGCAGGGGTTTAACTATCTGTCGTGGAGTTTGGTAAAGGGTTGCTAAGCGCTTGACCGTGTCAACTTCATACTTGGAAAAATGGAAGATTGGGGCATCTGGATAACGCTCAACTAAGTCTAAAAATTGTAGCCAGATGAATCCTTCTTGCCAAGAATGTTCTGCGAATAGGTTATGGAAAGTCTCTGTTTCAGTGCGTCGATCAATCACCAACACCCCTAGCAAATACTCCAGGGGCAAATCAGGCTGTGCTTCAATATCAAAATAAAGCTCAACAGATGCTGTCGGTAAAGAGTCTTGATTCGGGAGGTCTGCCGAGATTTTGGCATTACCATTCCCTCGCTCTAGTTGTTCGTATTCAAGTATACTAAAGTAATGTTTGGGATAAAGCAGCACCCGGTTTTGTACCTGAGATTGGGCTTGCTGCACCAACTGGAAAGCTACTGAGCTACCAAAGCTGGGCTCTAATTCAGTAATCGTAGACGTGGCTAAGGATTCGATTGTGGTTACTCCCAAAGCCTCCAAATCCCGATAGCGGCTGGGTGTTACTCCAGGCAATAGGGAAATGTGCTCCACAGATTTAGCGATCGCATAACAACTGTGATACCAACAGCAAAGACTACACCGCTGACGGGAAATGAACACCTCTGGTTCTTGTCGCTGCAATAGAGTCTCAATACATTCCGATAGCAGTTGTTCCATCAGTGGCACCCATCGTTCTATTACCACGGTGTAGCACTTTTGGTTACGCAAAATTAATGAGCCAGTGGTGGGCCAATGTCCTTGTACTGCTGCTAACAGCTGAGCACGAAAAGCAGTAAGGATTTTATACTCTGGCTTGGGTCGTTTGCTGAGCTTAATGGTGGTGGGAACATAGATCCAATCACCAAAATTAGAACGTCCCGGCTGTTTGACCAGCAAATCAGGAAAACATAGCAATGTCACCCCGTCACCAGTTGGCATCAACAGTACCCCTCCAGAAATGTACTCCGTCCCTTGTTGCATCAGTTTCAAGGTGGCCTGTGCAGCAGCGTGCCAATCTGTTCTGGGGTAGCGGGGTGAGTGGTGGGGCACAGTAGCCAGAATCTGTTGTTTATGGTCTCGGCTTTTCTGTTGCAGTTTCAGCAGAAAATCTGAGGGTAGGTCTTGCTCTGTGGGGTCTCCATAAATGTCCAAAAACGCTCGACGCCGACAGCGTTTGTAATCTAAAAGTAATGCGTCCGTCAGCAGCATAATTATAGTTTCAGGTGACATACTCCCACACTCACCTTGTCAGGTTGAGTGTGGGCTTCTTACCAACACCAGCCATCGCTATCGGCTTTCGCCGACGCGGGGCGCGTTCGGTTACTCGGTAAGCTTTATTAACGATACGGGATGCCCCTCCGCACCGGAACAATTAAAAAAAGTTCTTTTTTTTACTTAGCAGGTGGCGGTTAGCTCTTAATTTGTTTTCCCTACTATTTTCAGTATAACGTTTTTCAGGCTGTTTATCAGAGTTCCTGTCCGGGATTCATCCCTGGAGACGAAACCTTAGGATAGTGGAGCCAAAATCGGCAAAGTTTTAACCCTTTTACGCATAACCGACTAACCATAAAGGCGACCAGTACCTTACGGTAACTTTAAACACTCATGGCGTAGCATTGAGGTGTGGGGCATAAGAGCGGAGGAAGCTAACCCCCCATGGCTAGTGATACTCGCCGCTAGGCGTAAGATATCACCAGCCATGCAGGATGAATTAATCCGGTCAACCCGGATTGATTGATCAATCCAGGGTTTATCCCGCTTTTATTAATTTATGTAAATTTACCGAAACATTGACTGAGCAACCAGGGATTACTTAACAATTATTTACATAAAGGCTTGATTTAATTTTACCGAATCCCACCGCCCAAAAGTCTAGTAATCACGGGCTTTCGCTCTCTAATCAAGGGTAATCAAAGCAAGACTGGCAACGGAATCGACTTTTCCAAAAAAATTAATTATGAGACCGTGCTGGTAAAATCTTTATAAAAGATTAAATCTTTAAGAGATCACTGTAAGAGTCTATCAAAAACAGGAGAACACAAATTGACTTACTCAATCTTGCTTGCTGCTGCATCTGCCGTTCCCAACACCCTGGAATGGAGCCCGACAGTCGGAATCATCATGATTGTCTGCAATGTCCTAGCGATTGCCTTCGGAAAAGCTACTATCCAGAATCCTAGCGCAGGTCCGGCATTGCCTATGCCTGAGTTCTTCGGTGGCATGGGTCTTCCCGCCCTACTGGCAACCACCAGCTTCGGTCACATCCTAGGACTAGGCACTATCTTAGGATTGGCTAACATGGGGATTATCTAGAGCTTAGGAGCTCTAGGGTATAGGGCGAACTGGGATAGTGATGATGGTCAGGTTGATCCAGGGCTGATAATTCACAGCAGATTCTCACCCAGTCACTCGGTCATGCAGTAATCCTAGACACAATTACCCTATACCCGATCTCCTAACAGGCATCCCTGCTTTGCTAATAGTGCTGTACCATAAGCAGCCGCTGTGTGAAGGGATGTCAACATCGGTACCATGAGCTGACGCTCTCGAATCCTTGTCCAGGTAGGATTTTTGGCACCACCACCAGCAGTATAGACACCGGTTAAGGGACTTGCTCCGAGCTGTTGCAACAAGCTATATCCCCTAGCTTCAATTCGCGCTATGCTTTCGAGCATTCCTTGGAGAAATTCCACGGAATTATCGGGTTTGGGTTCCAATCTTGGCCGGAGATCAGGGTCATTAATGGGAAAGCGATCGCCTGGTCTAAGTAAGGGATAATAATCCAAGGCACTTTCTTGCTCCGGGTCGATTTGAGAGCTGAGACTTTCTAATTCTCTGTCACTGAAAAAGTGGCGTAGTACTGCTCCACCCGTGTTGGATGCGCCACCGGTAAGCCATAAATTTCCCAATCGATGACTGTAAATCCCAAATTTGGCGTCTTCTAGAGGAGTGGTACTCAATAGTTTCAATACCACGGTAGACCCAAGGGAGGTTACCGCTTCACCTGGTTGTTTGGCACCACTAGCGATAAATGCGGCAATACTATCGGTGGTACCTGTACAGACTAGACAATCTGGTGATAATCCCAAGCCGTGAGCTACCTCAGGGGTTACAACTCCTACTGGTGTACCGGGAGCCAAGACGTTGGGTAGCATGGGTGACACCGGTAGCTGTTTGAGCCAGTCAGGATAGCAAAGATTTTCAGGATTATAACCGAGCTTTAAGGCATTGTGATCATCACTTATGCCTAGTTTTCCATGCAATAGAAAGGCTAACCAGTCCGCTTGATGGAGGAAGTATAGGGGATTAGTTTCAGCAGAGCTTTTGCTGATCAGATCTGTACAGTCATACCACCAGAGAAGTTTGGCAAGGCTGGAGGTAGCACTTAAAACGACATGGTTGGGAGGAGCAATGGTTCTAAGTTGTTCCATCACAGCTACTCCTCGTGGATCGTTGTAAAGGATGGGTGCATCTACAGGTTGACCGATGCGATCGCATAACAAAACTGTTGCGGAGGTGCCATTAATTGCGATCGCATTAATTTCACCCTTGATTGACTGGGGAATTTGCTCAATCAGGGAAAATAATACCTTCTGCCAGTGTGTTGCGGTATCGATGGTGATGGCTTGGATTGGAAAGGGATATTGAGTCTCGGCAAAGATAGTACCAACAGAGTCGATCACTACTGCCCGTGCGCCAGAGGTTCCGAAATCGATGCCTAGATAGACAGTCATTAGGGATTAGGGATTAGGGAATTTAGAATGTAGAATTTAGAATATTAGAATTTGGAATTTTACCTCATTCTACATTCTGCATTCTACATTCTGCATTCCACCTTTAGCCTACTGCAAAACCTGTATATTGTCTTACTTGAGGATGGCGGAAACCAAGTACAATATCGTTTGCGGGAATACCTGCTTCCAGTAAATCGGTAGCAATCCCCTCTTCCGTATCATCGTATTGAATCCAGATTTTGTCACCAATTAAATCTAGGTGAATGGGTGTAGCGTGTAGGTACTGGTCATCATTCCAACCTATGTCTAATACTAAATAGTGTCCTCGCTGATCATCGAAAAGCACTTTAGAGTCATAGCTGTCAGGTAGGGAAGCACGATACTCAGCGTGTTCCATTAATACTTTTTTGATGATGTCTTGGTAGTTTAATCTGGTATCCATTGAATCAGCGTTTCACTATCGTGATCAAAAACAATTAATTTAATAATTTGGTTCCTTAGCAATACCTTTCCCAATTCTATGGTAAACACGTTTTTAAAGGTCAGTCTAGAAACGGCAAGATAAAGACAGCGCTCTACACCCATTTCATCCAGGACTTGACGATACAGGATATACTGCCCTAAAGCCTGCTCTAAATCTTTTACATCAGACTTTCCTACAAAACTCTTGACTTCAACAACAATTTTTTGTATTCCTTTTTCAGCACTAATTAGACGTTCCGCACCAAGATCAGCAGATAAGCGTTTGTGGCCTATCTGTAGGGGAAATGGATCATGGGTAATTGTCCAGCCATCCTTTTGTAAGGCACGCTTAACCGTATTGTGGTATATGTCTCGCCTTGCCATCTCAATCTCTTCCCTCTAGCATCATCCTCAACTAGGATGGAAACTCAAATAGCGATCGCATCAGAAAAGCCATCCCTGAAACATGCCCTATAACTGACCCACTAAGCACTAAGCACTTAGCAGTCCTTCCTGTCGCGGGTACTCCTGCAAAACCTCCTTCAAATACTGCCCTGTATAGGAATTAGGATGCTCTGCTACCTCCTCTGGTGTTCCAGAGGCAATTACTTCTCCCCCTTTATCCCCACCTTCTGGTCCTAAGTCTATTACCCAATCAGCACAGCGAATCACATCTAAATTGTGTTCAATCACCAAAACAGAATTTCCTTTATCTACCAACCGCTGCAATACATTTAACAAGTGATGAACATCATAAAATGACAATCCTGTTGTCGGTTCATCGATTAAATACAATGTCTTTCCCGTTGCCCGACGTGACAATTCTGTTGCCAACTTCACCCGCTGTGCTTCTCCACCAGATAATGTCGGTGCTGGTTGCCCTAAGTGAATATATCCTAACCCCACATCTACTAAGGTTTGTAACCGAGATGCTGCTCTTGGAATATTCTTAAATACCTCCAACGCTTCTTCCACTGGCATATTTAAAATATCAGCAATGGAATATCCTTTATACTTCACTTGCAACGTTTCTCTATTATATCTCGCTCCCTTACAAACATCGCATTGTACATAGACATCGGGCAAAAAGTTCATCTCAATGATATTCACCCCCTGTCCCGAACAAGCTTCGCAACGTCCTCCTTTGACATTAAATGAAAATTGGCCTGGCTTGTAACCTCTAGCTTTAGCTTCAATAGTTTTAGAAAATACCTCTCGAATGGTATCAAATACTCCTGTATAGGTAGCAGTATTAGACCGAGGAGTGCGACCAATGGGAGATTGATCGATTACGATTGCTTTATTAATAGCGTTGAGTCCCTCAACTTGATCCAATTGTTTGGGAAAGGGTACTTTACGAGTCAGATGATGTTGTAATGCTGGGTAAAGTAATTCGTTTACTAACGTAGATTTACCAGAACCAGATACACCTGTAATGCTGACTAATTTCCCTAGTGGTATCTCTACTTCAATGTGTTTGAGATTGTTACGATGAGCATTTTTAATCACAAATGAACGACCATTTCCCTCTCGACGTTGACTAGGAGTTTCAATTACTTGGCGTTTTGATAAATACGCTCCCGTCAGGGAATTTTCACTTTTTATTATAGTTTCTAAATCCCCTTGAGCAACAATTTCTCCCCCATGAATTCCAGCTTTCGGACCAATATCGACAATATGATCGGCAGTGCGAATGGTTTCTTCATCATGTTCTACAACAATCAAGGTATTCCCCAAATCTCGCAATTTGATCAGGGTAGTGAGTAACCGTCCATTATCTCTTTGGTGCAATCCAATACTCGGTTCATCTAATACATACAAAACTCCAGTCAAGCCTGCTCCAATCTGAGTCGCTAGGCGAATCCGTTGAGCTTCTCCACCAGAAAGGGTCATGGCTGGACGGTCAAGGGTAAGATAATCTAATCCTACATCAAGCAGAAATTGTAATCGGGCTTTAATTTCTTTGAGGGCAAGGTCACCAATTTGAGCTTGGCGGGGGGAGAGTTGTAAGTTATCAATCCGTTGACGACATTGGCGAATTGAGACACTAGTTAAATCATCAATATGATATTGTCCTAACCGCACCGATAGTGCTTCTGGTTTGAGCCGTTTACCATGACACTCTGGACAGGGTTGATAAATTAAATACTGCTCTAGTTTGTGTTTTGATGCTTCAGAGCTAGTGTCTTTGTACTGTTTTTCGAGGATCGGGATAATGCCAGCATAGCGCTTGTAGTACCCTTTTTCTTTGCCATAAGCAGAATTATTTTGAATGTAGATTTTTTCGTCGGTGCCGTAGAGCAGGATGTCTTGTTGTTCAGAGGTTAGCTGATTCCAGGGAGTTTGGATTTCAAAACCATAGGCTTGTCCTACGCTATAGAGTAGGGAGATGTAGTAGGTGTTGTCTTTTTCTGACCAGGGGGCAATAGCACTATATAAGGGTTGAGTAGGGTCAGGTACTACTAGTTCTGGAGAAAAGGTTTGTAAATTACCGATACCGTGACAAAATGGACAAGCGCCGTAGGGGGAGTTAAAGGAAAATAATCGGGGAGATAATTCTTCCATTACTGCCCCATGTTCTGGGCAAGCAAAGTTTTCTGAAAAGACGATTTCTTGGGGAAGGTCTTGGTCAGATGAACTACCCTTTTTGCGAGCCGTACGTTTATAATTATGATCAGATTTGACCTCTGCTGGCTGTGCTGATGTATTATCTAAAACTTGGATAACTGCAATTCCAGTAGAACGTTTTAGGCAAGTAGCAAGGGAATCGGTAATCCGTTCTTGAATACTAGGCTTTTTGATGAGACGGTCAACCACCACTTCAATGTTGTGGGTATAATTTTTATCCAATTCGATGGTATCGGAGAGGTCAAAGGTTTCACCATCGACTCTGACTCGCACAAATCCTTCGGTGGCTAAGCTGGATAATAGTTTCTTGTGAGTGCCTTTTTTGCCTCGGATAACGGGAGCCAGGATATGGAAGCGAGTCCGGTCAGGGAGTTCCATAATGCGATCGCACATCTGGTCGATGGTCTGGGGAGCAATATTGCGATCGCATCGGGGACAATAGGGTTCACCAGCCCTTCCAAACAGTAATCGCAGGTAATCGTAAATCTCTGTAACTGTACCAACGGTGGAACGGGGGTTATGGGATGTAGATTTCTGGTCAATGGAGATAGCGGGGCTTAAGCCTTCGATGGCATCCACATCCGGTTTATCCAGTTGTCCCAGGAATTGACGAGCATAGGCACTAAGGGATTCTACATAACGGCGTTGTCCTTCCGCAAAGATAGTGTCGAATGCCAGGGAGGATTTGCCGGAACCGGAAACACCAGTAAAGACAATAATGCGATCGCGTGGCAGTTCCAGATCAATATTTTTCAGGTTATGCTGTCTAGCCCCCCGAATCCGAATGGTGTTTTGAGCAGAGTTAGGGGTGTGGTCTTGGGTGTGGTTGGGGTTAGAGGATTTTGGCATGACCGACAGCGGCTTTAAACTCCTTAACAATAGTAGCGCTATCCGTTCCTATAGTAATGTTAAACCTAAGCATTCAGACCTTTGCCGAACGCCCTCTAGCTTTCAGCTTGAGCGATCGCAGATTGAAATTGTATAGTTTTTGTATAGTTTTCAGTAAACTTGAAACACTCCAAACCCCACTCCCGAGCTCCTGAGCCCCCCTGCACCCTTGCCGATTCAATCTATAAATTAGATGCACCCGCAGCTTAGCCATTACCCGAGAATAGATCCCCGTGAAGGGATATTATAGTTACTTAAACCGACATGATCTAACCATTACCTCTAAGTCAAATGATCTTACTATGGAATCGAAAATTCTGGAATTTTTTGCGCAGTGAAAACCTTGATAAAGTAATGATTATTATTATTATAATTATTACTATTAACACCATCACTATATCATGGCTGGAACCAGATATCTCAAAAGCAGATGCTTTCTGGTGGAGCATCGTCACCCTAACAACTGTTGGCTATGGTGATATCACACCTGTCACAGTTGGTGGTCGCTTTATTGCTATTCTCGATATGTTTGTGGGGATTGGATTCTTAGCCATCTTCACCGCTACCCTCGCTGGTATTTTTGTCGATCAAAAAATTAAAAATGATCTAGGTATGGGGTCTTATAAATTTAACAATCACTTGATTATTTCCGAATGGAATTCTAGAGCACAATTTATTATAAATGAGTTGCGAAAGTTTCCTAAAACTCAAGATGATAAAATTATTTTAATTGCCAATATAGACCGGAAGCCTATCGAAGACAATAATTTGTTTTTTATTAAGGGCAACGTATGTGATGAAACCTTGAATCGAGCCAACTTGATCCAGGCTAGAACTGTTATAATTTTAGGGGATGACAGCATAGATGAAACAGCTCGCGACGCCAAAGTTATACTATCTACCCTGACAGTAGAAAGTATTAATCCCAACGCTTACACAGTTGTGGAGCTGGTAGATGAAACTCATGTTAAATCCTGTCAGCGGGCTAAGGTTGACGAAATAATCGTTAGCAGTGAGTTAAGTAGCATGCTCATTTCCCAAGCTGCTCTTAACCATGGAATTACCAAAGTTGTCTCTGAAATATTAAGTACTCAAAGTGGCAACAAGCTTTATAAAATTGCGATACCTGAATCTCGGGTGGGTAGTTCCTTTATGGAAGTATTTACGTATATGAAGCAAGCCTATCAAAGTATTGTCCTAGCAGTACAAAAAGGAATTGAAGGAGATGTTATCTCCAATCCACCGACAGATTATAAACTTGAGAATGGTGACTATTTAATTGTCGTTGCTCAAGATGAACCACGACCGCTACAGAAATCTTCAACGTAAGTGTGATATGTCACCTGTAATGTGTTAATTAACCATTGTAAATGGTTAATTTTAAATGGTTAATTTTAATTAAATTAACGAACACCCTTCCAGCATAAGTAGTCAACCCTAGATAATATCACGTCATGAGACAAGGCTGAGAGAGGCGGAAAATTATCAGTAAATTATCAGCAAATTTTCAGCCTCTATTCAGCAACAATTAAACCAAGAAACCAATAATTCTAGTCAAGCTACTAACCTAGGATTAACCACTTGATACGGTGCCAGCAAAATCAGTTTTGAACACTAAGTTTTGAACACTTAGCTGATTAACTCTACGGTAAGCATTCAGCTATCAGCCGTCAGTCGTCAGCTAATCAACGGTCGGTAGTAAACAAGCTGGGGCTGCTGATACGGCTGCTTGAAAATCCCTGCTTGTTTTACTCATCCAACCCCGAGCAGTTAAAGCATCTAATAGCTGTTCGCGTAGCGTGGCCATTCGCGTAGCGTGGCCAACGGCCAAGGCCTTTAGCTGTTCGCGTAGCGTGCGCGTAGCGCATTAGCTGATAGCTGAATACTTACACTCTACGGATAATGATGTAGCTGTATAGATAGTTGAGCAACACACTCCGAAGCAAATCTACCATATTGATCTCATTGATCAGAATCACCATGAAGCATTCAATTATTAAATCACTCAAAATCGTGACCATGGTTACGGTAACCTCTACACTAGCCATGGCATCTAGGGCAACAGCAGCCACCCTTAAGGTGACAATTGAAAGCCTGGCACCGGAAAACGGCACGTTATTGACTCCAGTCTGGGTTGGTTTTCATAATGGTTTGTTTGATATTTATGATCGGGGTGAGGCAGCTTCACCAGGACTTGAGCGGATTGCAGAGGATGGCAATGCAGCAGTGCTTAGTCAAGAGTTTTTTGCTAGTGGTGCGGGTTCAGTTGATGGGGTAATTCCTGGTCCAAATGGTCCAGTTGCTTCTGGGGATATTGCCCAAGCCACATTTACTGTAGATTCTACTAGCCGTTACTTCAGCTACGCAGCAATGATTCTTCCCAGTAATGATGCTTTCATTGCTAATGGCAACCCCTTGGCTTTTGAGATTTTTGATGAAGAAGGTAATTTCACTGGAGCTGACTTTACCGTTCTCGGTTCTCAAGTTCTGGATGCAGGTACGGAAGTTAACGACGAGCAGCAGACGACTACTNGTGAACTCTATCCCTATCAAGCAATTTAAAACTAACATCCAAGACTTTATTAAACAAGTCATCAATCACCATACTACCCTCAAAATAACCGATCCCAATCAGGGATACTTTATTATTATTAGTGCCGAAGATTTGGAACAACAACAAGAAACCTTGTATGTATTACAAAATAGCCATTTAATGGAACAGATTAACCATTCTCAAGCTACCCATACCCAAAATAAAGGCTACTCTCCCAATCAGGAAGAACTAGATGATATCCTTAGTATTTGAGGGCAAAACTTGGTAAAATTACGAAGAACTTCGTAAAAAAGACAAAAAACTCCATCAAACCCTTTGTAAAATCATCAAAGAAATGCTGAGAGACGATCCCGCTAAAGGAATGGGAAAACCTGAACCGTTAAAACATAATTTATCGGGGTTGTGGTCAAGAATAATTTCTCAAAAAGATCGCCTTATTTACAAATTTGATGATAACTATGTTTATATTTTTGCAATAGGTGGTCATTACGATCAATTTAATTGATTTTAGTTCATGTAGGGTGGGCAGTGCTTGATACAAATCAGCTGACAAAGCCCGTTACTAGGCACTGCCCACCATAGGTGTAGCCCCAATCATAAGCTGATAGCTGATAGCTGTTCGCGTAGCGTGCGCGTAGCGCTTAAGCTGATAGCTGATAGCTGATAGCTGTTCGCGTAGCGTGCGCGTAGCGCTTAAGCTGATAGCTGATAGCTGATAGCTGTTCGCGTAGCGTGCGCGTAGCGCTTAAGCTGATAGCTGATAGCTGATAGCTGTTCGCGTAGCGTGCGCGTAGCGCTTAAGCTGATAGCTTACAAAAAAAAATAGCCGTAGAAATACTATCCACGGCTATTTCAATACTGTAAACGCAATTGTCTTGTCTATCAGTTTCCGAATCAATCCGGATGTGATCCTACCGGACCAGACCGGGGGGGAAACCCCCCCATAAATTTAACCTATTAACGCCAAGTTTGATACTTGGTTGCAAAACTAATTACTTGCCCCGGAATGCCCGTCGGTTGCAAAGGGCTCCAGTCGGAAACCGACCCATACCCGAGTGCGCAAAGGCCGTAAATAGTTTTGGTTACTGCTTCAGGAGAGCCCTTAATGTACTTAATACGTTGTTTCTTGGGATTATTGTTGTGATTCGGAATAAATTCTGTAGACATGGCTAAAAAACTGCGGGAAGTGTGGGGAGTGTGGGGCCCGGGCGCGGGGAGTGTGGGAGATGGGGGAGATTTTGATTAAGGGTAATCATCCTGATCTGATATCAGCCCTCAGCTACTTTAGGGTAAGTTAGGGGAAGGGAATTGGGTGGTAACCCACCACCTGGTAGCACGGATTTGTGACCAACAGGTGCGATCGCATCCCTGATCTAACCACTGATTCTACACTTAACGCCCATGAATCAAAAACGCATCATTGGTCTAACCGGTGGTATCGCTACGGGAAAAACCACCGTATCGAATTACCTGGCTGATACCTACAGGCTACCAATTTTAGATGCGGATATCTATGCCAGAGAAGCAGTACAACCAGATTCACCAATCCTGAAACAGATTTATCAGCGCTACGGTTTACAAGTGCAGCACAGTGACAGTACCCTGAACCGTAAACGCTTAGGAGAGATAATTTTTAGTAACCCAACTGAGCGACAGTGGTTAGAGCAACAAATCCATCCTTATGTACGCGATCGCTTCCGATCTGAACTCGATACCTTTCTTGATGCAATAGCGAGTGGGGGAAACCCCCAAGACCGCGCTGCATCGCTAGTTGCTCCGACAGTGATATTAGTCATCCCTCTACTATTTGAAGCTAAGATGACAGACTTAGTGACAGAAATCTGGGTAGTCAGCTGCTCACCAGAACAACAGCTCAGACGGATCCAGAAACGCGATCGCATCTCTAAAGAACAAGCTCAAGCCCGGATCAACAGCCAACTCCCCCTCCAGCAAAAAATAGAACTTGCTGATCTAGTTTTAGATAACTCCTCTACCCAAGAAGCTCTAATCCAACAAGTATCTACTGCTCTTGCTACCAATTCATATCATCCCTAACTATTTAGAATTTAGAATTTAGAATTTATTAGAATTCAGAATTTAGAATTTAGAATTTAGAATTTAGAATTTAGAATTTAGAATTTAGAATTTAGAATTTAGAATTATAAGCACCGATCGCAGGATTAATTACCTACTCGCCATCTCTGTAACCCTTACATTGTAAGCCTTTGAGTTTTTTGAAATGTGTAATTAATTTTGTGTACCTGCTTACATTCTACATTCTACATTCTACATTCTGCATTCTACATTCTGCATTCTGCATTCTACATTCTACATTCTAAATTATGCATTCTACATTCTACATTCTACATTCTAAATTATGCATTCTACATTCTGACAGACAGCCTTAAACCTGCTAACCTAGTTATGGCAAATAAGCTTTCAGAGCCTCTGCTGCCAACTCCGTCATACTTTTCCCTTGGTTAGCAGCAGCTTCCTTAAGACGAGCATGGACTTCTTCGGGAATGCTAATTCGACGGCGATTTTTAGCAGTAGAAGATTTCTTAGCTGAGGATTTCTTACTTGCTAGCTTGGCATCTGGATTAACTATACCGCTACCTAGCTCATAGTTAGCAGAAAATTCCCGAAGGGCATCAAAGCCAATGCGATCGCAAAAATCCCCAAAACTCTCTTCTGGTTTGCGCTCTTGCCGAAACTGCACAAAAATTGGTTCAAAGAAAGATTCCAGCTCACTTTCTGGCATTTTCTGGACATAGGCTCGTGATAACCGAGTTTGATCTGGTGAAGCTCCCAGCCACACTTGATAAGCCTTTGGTGCACTACCGACAAATCCCAACTCTGCGATATACGGTCTAGCACAGCCATTGGGACAACCGGTCATTCGGATCACAAAATATTCCTTCTCTAACCCCAATTTGTCCAGCAGTAACCGAATCCGCTCAACCATGCCAGGGAGCGCCCGTTCTGATTCGGTAATCGCTAAACCACAAGTAGGTAAAGCTGGACAAGCCATGGAGTAGCGCACTAACGGTTCAATTCCTTCTGGAGTAACTTGAATACCGTGCTGTTCGAGAATCTGATTCAGGGTTTGCTGGTGGGTGGGGTCAATCTCATAGAGAATTATATTGTGGTTAGCAGTCAGCCGCATCGGTAGGGCAAATTTCTCAGTAATTTCCCGCAGAGCTGTTTTGAGTCGGAAATCCCCTTCATCTTTGACCCGACCATTCTCAATCGATATCCCCAGGAATAGCTTTCCGTCTCCTTGTTCGTTCCAACCCAAATAATCTTCGTACTTAAATGGGGGTAAGGGCTTAAACGGTGCCAGGGTTTTACCGAAGTAGCTTTCTACTTTTTCCCGAAACCTCTCGACACCCCAATCATTGATTAGGTACTTCATTCTGGCATGACGGCGGTTTACGCGATCGCCATAATCCCGTTGAGTTGCCACAATTGCCTTAACCAAGTCGTAGATATCCTCTTTCTCCACATAGCAGATGTGGTCAGCTAGACGAGCAAAGGTTTCTTCCTTATTGTGGGTACGACCCATACCCCCACCAGCCAGAACATTAAATCCCTCCAGTTCTCCCTGGTCGTTGGTAATTACCACCAACCCCACATCTTGGGTATAGATATCAATCGAGTTATCCCCGGGAACCGTTACGGAACACTTAAACTTCCGGGGCATATAGTGTTCCCCGTAGATTGGTTCCTCTTTGTCCTGGAAAATAGTACCATTACCATTGCGCTGCCGTGCTGCTTTCACCTCCGGAGCTTCCTCAGCACTAATTACCTTTTCCCCATCCAGCCAAATCTCGTAATAGGCACCGGTTTGAGGGGTAAGTAAGTCAGCAATCCGATCAGCATACTCCCAAGCATACTGATACTCTGGTCGATTTTTATATGGTGCTGGTGCAGCCATAACATTGCGGTTGAGGTCTCCACAAGCACCCAAGGTTGACCCCATATTGCGGACAATTGCGGCAATTGTCGCTTTCAAATTCTTTTTGAGAATGCCATGAATCTGAAAACCCTGACGGGTAGTTACTCGTAGGGTATGGTTACCATACTCTTCTGACAACTGCTCTAGAGTCAGATAAAGCTCTGGTGGAATAAATCCTCCAGGATTTCGAGTGCGCAGCATGAACTGATAGTCTTTTTCCTGACCCTTGACCCGGTTATCTCGGTTGTCTTGCTGGTAAGACCCGTGAAACTTAAGAACTTGAATAGCGTCTTCTGTAAAATGAGTAGTATCCTGTAGCAATTCAGTTGCCACCGGCTCACGCAAGAAGTTACTGCGTTCTTTAATTCCTTCAATCTTAGAGGGTTTGCGGGCTTTAGGAGTCTGAGATACAACCATTGGTTCGACGGATCTAAAAAGATGAATAAGTATAATTCCCGATAAATCGCTCGGGATTACGGTTAATGATTAGATCCTAATACTACCGTTGCCCATTGGATCGATAACTTTATAAATCCTAAAATTTATCTAAACCCACTCAGTGTGATTGAAGCAGATACCGGGAAAGAGGAAAGGGAAGAGTTGAAGGAAGGTTGAAGCGAGTAGATTCGCTCAAGCGAGTAGATGCACAAGAGGATTGTTGTCACCTCAGTTGAAGTATTTGACACTTTATACTTCATCCTTTATACTTCATCCTTCATCCTTCATCCTTCATCCTTCATCCTTCATCCTTCATCCTTTCCCTTTGACAATGGACATACTAAGTTTAGAAACGATAGCCTGCACCCAATTGAACACTGACAGACTCACCTGAACTATTTTCGTAAGCGTTAAGACCTACCTTAGTATTACCGTAAACCAAAACATCCTTAGCAATTTGGCTTTCAGCACCCAAGCCAAGCACCCAAGCATCTTGATTACCTATGGGTGTATTGTCTCCGTCATCTTCCACAAAAGAGTAACCAACACTAGCAAAAACATTAGTATTTTTGGCTACGCCTAGGTCAAAAGAAACACTAGGAATAATCGCGGTATTATCATCATTGAAAATAACATCACCACGTAGAGAAACGGGAAGCTTTGAAGTTGTCAGACGAGTTGTAATATTACCACCAATATTTTGGTCATTCCCTTGTCCATCACTAGTTACACCGGCGGCCAGACCAACGCCAATGTAGCTAGCATCTGTACCTTTGACGCTGAGATCATCTGCTCCTGGATTAGCTGAAGCCATACTATTTCCTAGTAAAACGGGAGCAATTGTTGTAGCGGCCAAAGTAGAAATGGTGAAAATAGATTTCAGTAAACCTTGCATTGTTTATTTCCTCAAATTCGTTAATTTTTTGTTCCTTTCTCTACAAGTCGTTGGGAATAAACAAAAGGTTCCTCAGGTTCTAAAAAAAAATCTAAATACTTGAAAGCCTTGAGATGACTTGAATCTGGCTAATCCGGATATAACTATAAAAAATTTGGCTTAGTTTTAGACGGCTTAATTAGTTGATACTCTTTAAAAGAGAGTCGGTTCTATCAATTAATCGAATGTCTGTGTTTTCTTAGTGGACTGTTTAGCAGGTGTCACAGATTGTAAGCATTTAGCTATCAGCTATCAGTTATCAGCGATCAGCGATCAGCCCTCAGGGATCAGCCCTCAGGGATCAGGGATCAGGGATCAGCGATCAGGGATCAGCGATCAGCGATCAGCCCTCAGGGATCAGGGATCAGCGATCAGCCATTCCCATAGCGTGGCCATTCCCGTAGCGTGGCCAAAGGCCAAGGCTGACTGCTGACTGCTGATTGCTGATTGCTGAATGCTTACGTCTAATCTTGTTTGATACCAACCATGCTATATCCGGCAATGGTAGACAGAGGCACCTGGTAAAAATATTGACGTCGGAACTGTTCTTCCTCAATGGCAGCAAAAA
>NZ_JAAHIE010000149.1:0-14506 GCF_010671945.1 Moorena sp. SIO4E2 | reverse complement strand
CCCGAAGGCAGATTCTCACGCGTTACTCACCCGTCCGCCACTCCCCCGAAGGGGCGTTCGACTTGCATGTGTTAAGCATACCGCCAGCGTTCATCCTGAGCCAGGATCAAACTCTCCATGGTACTCAGTTTTTTTTCTTTCCCTGACCCTTAGTCAACTTAAACAGTTAACTTCGAACCAGTTCGGAATTTTAGGTTTTAGTTTTAGCTAATCTGTCCTATAATTAGGTCAGACTAACTTGAAAATTTCTTGACGAGTAGCGACCGTATATTGGCTCTCAAACTATAGATTTTTCTTGGTTCGGGGCGGTGCGGTGCGCTTGGCTTTCCTCATCGCCATTTACTAATTTACAGGGTAAAAAAGGGTTTGTCAACCTAAACCCGAAACTTTGTTGGGAATAAATTCTTGAAACCTAGGCATGACAAGGGTTTTAGAATTAAAAAATTTTTTTTTGAATCCGTTTACGAGCTCTGACCAAGGGAAGAGGGGTAAGCTCTCAGGTCACAGGGGTAGCTTCTTTAGATTTAGGTCGGGAGCAGTGCGACCCGTCGCGAATTTAATACGACGACTGTAAGTGCACCGAGACAGTCGGGAGTCGGGAGTTGGGAGAATTATTCAGTAACTATTTGTAGATTTAGATACATACCTCAACAGGGGCGTGTCGGTTGGTCGTTGTCTTGATGCAAAGCGCAAGTGGGGGAAACCAGGGCAGCGCTGGATCCCTTAAGTGCAGTTTGGGATAACTACTCCGATGCTTCCCAGTGAAACGGGAAATTCACCTGGAGTTATAGTAATTGTCCGGTTAGGTCTAGGATTAATCCGTAAGTAGTGGCTGTTACCATTCAGAGGCAAGATTAGTGAAGAGCCCTTTGCACTGGCACCATGAAATCCATTGTTGAACAACTTAGACTTCAATTCACTCAAGCCTTAACTGCTGCCTTCGGTTCTGACGTGGCAGGGGTAGATCCAATGATGGTACCTGCCAGCAATCCCAAATTTGGTGACTATCAGTCTAATGTGGCCTTGGCTTTGAGCAAACGTTTGAAACAGCCGCCAAGAGCGATCGCAGAATCTTTGTTGCAGTATATAGATGTGGCTGAGATATGTCAGAGCCCGACTATTGCTGGTCCAGGCTTCATTAATTTGAGCTTAAAACCTGCTTACTTGGAAGAACGGCTAAGGGAGATTCACACTGACCCACGTCTAGGAGTAGCAGTCGCTCCAGCCCCTCGACAGGTCATTGTTGATTTTTCTTCTCCCAATATTGCTAAAGAGATGCATGTGGGACATCTACGTTCAACGATTATTGGGGATTCGATTGCCCGGATCTTAGAATTTCGGGGTCAAAATGTACTGCGCTTGAATCATGTGGGAGATTGGGGAACCCAATTTGGGATGTTGATCACTTATCTTAGGGAAGCTTACCCAAGTGCTTTGACTACAGCTGATGCCCTGGATTTGGGAGATTTAGTTACCCTTTATCGGCAAGCTAAACAACGGTTTGATGCAGATGAGGAATTTCGGGAAGCATCTAGACTCGAAGTTGTTAAACTCCAATCTGGTGCAGCCGATAGCCGCCGTGCTTGGCAACTACTGTGTGACCAATCTCGGCGGGAGTTTCAGATTATCTACGATTTGCTGGATATTCAGCTCACCGAAAGGGGGGAATCGTTTTACAATACCTTGCTGCCAGAGGTGGTGGACTATTTAGACAAGTCTGGCTTGTTAGTGGAAGACTCGGGAGCGAAATGTGTTTTCCTTGAGGGGTTTACAAATAAAGATGGTGAGCCTCTGCCGTTGATTGTGCAAAAATCTGATGGGGGCTATAACTATGCCACCACTGACTTAGCTGCACTGCGCTACCGGACTGAGCAAGACCAGGCTCAAAGGATTATATATGTTACTGATTCCGGACAAGCAAATCATTTTGCGCAGGTATTTCAGGTGGCTCGGCGGACTGGTATTCTTCCAGAAAATGTTGAAGTCGTTCATGTTCCTTTTGGTTTGGTTCTGGGGGAAGATGGCAAAAAGCTGAAAACGCGGTCTGGGGAAACAGTGCGGTTGCGGGATTTGTTGGATGAAGCGATCGCACGATCTGGTGCTGATTTAGAATCGAGACTGAAGCAAGAAGGTCGGGAGGAAACTGAGGAATTTAAAGAGCATGTTGCCAAAGTCGTAGGCATGAGTGCAGTTAAGTATGCTGACCTTAGTCAAAATCGTACCAGCAACTATATATTCAGCTTTGATAAGATGTTGGCACTCCAGGGCAATACGGCACCATATATGCTTTATGCCTATGTCCGCATTCAGGGAATTAGCCGCAAAGGGGAGATTGATTTTGAGCAACTGGGAACCGATGCCAAAATTTTGTTGCAAGAAGACGCAGAATTGGTGCTAGGGAAGAAGTTATTGCAACTGAGTGAGGTCCTTGGTGAAGTTGAGAAAGAATTGATGCCGAATCGTCTTTGTCAGTACTTGTTTGAACTGAGCCAGAAGTTTAATCAATTCTATGACCAATGCCCTGTACTGAAAGCCGAAGAACCCAAGCGGACATCCCGTCTGCTGCTATGTGATTTGACTGCTAGAACTCTGAAACTGGGATTGTATTTACTCGGAATTCAGGTACTGGAGCGGATGTAGTACAGTTAACTATCTCAGCTATCAGCCAAGGTCAAAGGCTGATAGCTGAGATAGTTACGTACATCTTTATTAGGACAACTATCTGAATAACTCTACTTCAGCATCAGCTAGTTCACGACACTAGTGTTCGAGCCACAGGGTGAGATAATGGTTTGGTTTTGACCACAATTTCCACATCTTGACCCAAAGCGTTTAAGAAGCGAAACAGCCGCACAATTGAAAAACCCGCCAACTTACCATTGATAAGTGCGGACACTTTAGGCTGATCTACTCCTAAAACCTTTGCCGCCGCAGCTTGTGTCATACCCTGGTTGGCAATAATACTACTAATCTTACGAGCCAGTTCTGCTTTAACGATTAATTCGTCAGAGTTTTCTAAACCTAAATCGGCAAACACATTACCACTACTAGCTTGTACTTCAATTTCTTTGACCATAATTACTACCTCTACTCGTGAGTGTAATGTTGTGAGTAATGTTCTCTGGCTCTTTTTAACCTGGCTTCAATTAATTCCAGCTCTTGCTTGGGTGTGGCGATACCTTGCTTTGATTTCTTTTGAAATGTATGCAGAACATACACTACACCTTGGAGTTTTACGGTGTATACACCCCGATAAGTGTCTCCATCAAAGTTGTCAATAACTTCGAGTACACCAGCACCTTTGAATCCTTTGAGGGGTTTAGCAGCGGGATGTTTGTCTCCACATTGAGCTAAGTACAAGGCATAACCCATCACTTGCTGAACTTCTGAGGGAAATTTTTTCAAATCTTCCAAGGAACTGCCAACCCACTCTACAGGTTTTAAGGACACATCCATGTGATAAATATTCCAATTATAGCATAAGAATTACTAGTGTCCTAATTATCGATTTCTACAATGAACAGGGTGTTTGACACTCCCCGTCTTGAAAGAGCGGGGATTCCTAGATCAACGAGCCGCCTTAAACCGCCGTATTCCTATCTTTAACGCCGTTAAAAATAGGACAGTGCTTAACCAAAAACCCGTCAAGACCAAGTTCTCAGTCAATTTACGACAGACCCAGAGGGCGATTCTCCTTAGACGTTTGGCTACTTGTAGGGAAGTGCCTTAAAAAGTCCGTTTCCTTCCTGTTCACCTGGTTCCGGTGTGCCCCACCGTACCGTTTTTTTTCTCAAAATGTGATTCTTCTGGGTTCACACGTTAACGGTTAATTAACGATTGGGTTTTTAAGGAGGATTTTCCCTGCCCTCCGAGCATTACTACTTTAAGGTCATGCAGTGGCGGATCTCTGTTCCGGTTGCGCCAAGGCCAAAGGCCACGCTACGCGAACGGTTTTTCAGCCTGTACTCATATCTCCAGTATACTCTGGCGCTATAAAAGTGTAAACTAGGCGACTTTAGTCGCTAGTCACTTTCATCTCCCCTCGCTTTGTGACGGAGTTTTCAGTGTTAGGTTTTCTAATCAGATCACTCCCCATAGCAGCAACACAAACCACTCGAAGGTGGCAAAACCTGCAAACATAGGGCGCAGTTCAACTAAGATTTGCTCGACTCGACGATATAGAGCCATAATCAAACTGGCTGAGTTTTTCTGATTCAGCCAGTTTGGAACATTCTCGTCCCTAGGCGCGATCGGGGTGTTCTTTTCTTAGGGGTAATTCAACCACTCAACCGACCACAGAACTTCGCACTGTCCAGTATCAATAGATTGTAGCGATTTTAAAATTAGTGAGTAAAGGATTTGACAACTGCTATAAGTTAGCAATAATCTGCTTCTGATATTCCTCCTCAGTCATCATCTCTTGGGTACTCTCCACTCGGTCTAAAAATACAATGCCCTCAAGATGGTCATATTCATGCTGAAATATCCTGGCTACAAAGTCTGTTAATTGTTGCCGCTGATACTGACCATACCGATTAGTATACTCCACCTCAATTCGACTATACCTGGGTACTAAACCTCGAATTCCGGGAATACTCAGACAGCCCTCCCAGTCCTTAACCATGTCAGTGTCGTGACTAATCATGGAAGGATTAATCATAGCCGTTGGTTCCATCAAGGGTGCGTGGGGATACCTCAAATTCGGACGAGACGCTACGATAAACAAACGATAGGATTGAGATACTTGGGGTGCTGCAATGCCAACGCCATTGGCTGCTGTAGCAGTTGCTATGAGCTGATCAATCAGTTGTTGAAGGCGTTCATCCAGCAAGTTATGTACTCCCTGACTGTGCTGGCGTAAAATCGGGTTGCCTAACTGAGCAATTTGTAGTGTTTCACTAACCATAGTAAAAGCCAAACGTCTATATCAGTCAAGCTTATTCGATCAAATGCTCAAACAGTACCTTTATATATTAAAAATTGGTAAACAGTTTTGGGTGGTGGGATATAGGAAAAGGTATTTTTATTCCCTTGGTCTGGGCTGTGGCTGATCACATCTAGCTTAAAAACAATTGACTACGGTAGAATAAAAACGGTGAAAATTTCCCCAGAAGAACTATGGATTCAGGTATTAGAACGTCTCAAACTACAACTGAGTCAGCCCACCTTTGAAACTTGGCTCAAGACAACTAGCGCTCAACAGCTAGACAATAATTGCTTGCTGATTCGGACTCCCAATCCCTTTTCCAGAAATTGGTTGCAGAAGTATTACGTTAAAACAATTGCTGATGTCGTGGAAGATATTTTAGGTCAACCGGTGGAAATTAACTTCACAACGGCTACAGGAGACAATAACTCAATGACTGCTGATGCTGACTTTTCCTGGTCATTTCCCGTAGCGACTAATCATTACGAAAATACCTTTAAAAACCAGCCAAGACGGGCTAAGTTAAATCCTAAGCATGTTTTCTCTCGCTTTGTGGTTGGTCCTAATAATCGCATGGCTCATGCTGCATCTCTGGCGGTAGGGGAGTATCCAGGACGGGAGTTTAACCCTCTGTTTCTTTGTGGTGGTGTTGGTTTAGGCAAAACTCATTTGATGCAGGCAATTGGTCATTACCGCTTGGATAATAACCCTGACTCTAAAATTTTTTATGTTTCTACTGAGCAGTTCACTAATGATTTAATTTCTGCTATTCGTGAGGATAGTATCCAGAGCTTCCGAGAACATTATCGGACAGCAGAGGTACTTTTGGTAGACGATATTCAGTTTATTGAAGGTAAGGAATATACTCAGGAAGAGTTTTTCCACACCTTCAATACGTTGCACGAAGCTGGTAAACAAATTGTCTTGGCATCAGACCGTCCTCCTAATCAGATTAATAGCTTGGAAGAACGCCTTTGTTCTCGCTTTTCTATGGGGCTAATCGCTGATATTCAGCCACCGGATTTGGAAACTAGGATGGCTATTTTGCAAAAAAAGGCAGAGGACGAAAATATACGTCTACCCCACGACGTGGTTGAGTACATTGCTGCTAGCTACACCTCTAACATTAGAGAATTAGAGGGAGCTTTAACTAGAGCTGTGACTTATATATCGATTGCGGGGTTAGCGATGAATGTGGAAAATATTGCACCGATTTTGAACCCACCGACCAAGAAGATTCAAGCTTCTCCTGAAGTGATTTTAAGTACTATATCTGATACTTTTAATCTTTCAGTGGAAGACTTAAAAAGTAGCTCTCGGAGGCGAGAAATTAGTTGGGCTAGGCAAATTGGAATGTATCTGATGAGGCAGCATACAGAATTGAGCCTACCCCGAATTGGGGAAGAATTTGGTGGCAAAGACCACACTACAGTCATGTACAGTTGCGATAAAATTGCTCAGCTGCGGGAAAAAGATGATGAGTTAGCTCAGAAACTTTCTCAGTTAAGCGATCGCATAAATCTGACAGCCAGGAGTCAAAACCAAAAATAAAGCGTGTTTATAGCAATTATCAGCGACGTTTGAGGTAATTTTGTCCTGGCTTTTAGGGAATAGGGAATAGGGAATAGGGAATAGGGAATAGGGAATAGGGAACAGGGAAAAAATACTCTGTACCTGATTAGCCTAGAAAACACTATATTAACTAAAGTTTATTAATTAAAGTTTATTAATTAACCCCTTGAGCTTGATGTTATGATCGAGTCTACTGCTGGAATCTCTGGCTTCTGAGTATAAATGCTCTGTGGAAAAATCACCGAATTTTTCCACAACTTTTTCCACAAATGGATTACTAGCCCAATTAGTATTCAGCTATCAGTTATCAGCTATCAGCTATCAGCTATCAGTTATCAGTTATCAGCTATCAGTTATCAGCTATCAGTTATCAGCTATCAGTTATCAGCTATCAGTCATTAGCTATCAGCTATCAGGTATCAGTTATCAGCTATCAGCTATCAGCTAAAGGCTGACCGCTGACCGCTGACCGCTGACCGCTGACCACTGACCGCTGACCACTGACCGCTGACCACTGACCACTGACCGCTGACTACTGACCACTGAATACTTAGGTTTTTGAGGTGGTTTTGTAGAAAGATTAGTAATCGAGTACTATAGTTTTTTGCTAAAGCAAGCCCCATTAGAAAACCAATCATGAAACTGGTTTGCAGTCAAAGTGACCTCAATACAAACCTTTCACTAGTGAGTCGGGTAGTCCCTTCTCGCCCTACTCATCCTGTGCTGGGTAATGTTTTGTTAGAAGCAGACCAAAAAAATCAGCGGGTGCTACTAACTGCTTTCGACCTGAGCGTGGGTATCCAGACTAGCTTTAATGCTGACGTTGAGACAGGAGGGGAAATTACGCTGCCAGCCAAACTGCTCAATGATATTGTCTCCCGTCTACCTTCAGGGGAAATTACTCTAGAGGATGATGGGACAGGAACAGACAGTGATAGCCTGATTGTGACCTTAACCTCGGCTACCGGACGTTATCAGGTTCGAGGCATGAGTTCTGAGGAATTCCCCGAACTGCCGGAAGTTAACACATCCGTTGCGGTTCATATTCCTGTAGAAGTCTTAAAGGCTGGATTGCAGGGTTCTTTATTTGCCACCAGTTCTGATGAAACTAAGCAAGTGTTGACGGGGGTTCACCTTACTGTACAGTCGGACAAATTGGAATTTGCTGCTACCGATGGTCACCGACTAGCAGTTGTGGAAACTAATCGCACAATAGAGGAAAGTGCAACGACTGAAGCTACCCAAGAATTGGATGATCATGATTTCCCCCTAGAATTTACTTTACCAGCTAGAGCGTTAAGGGAGTTGGAGCGGATAGTATCTAAGGCTGAAGCTCAAGATATTATTGCGATTCAGTTTGAACCTGGTCAGATTGTTTGTCAAGGAGGAGAACAGCTTTTAACAAGCCGAACTCTGGAAGGACAGTACCCTTCCTATCATCAGCTGCTTCCCAAACACTTTGAGCGTCAGCTCATTCTCGATCGCCGTCAATTACTGAGTGCAGTAGAACGGATTGCAGTGTTGGCTGATCAGAAAAATAATATTGTCAAGTTTAATATCGATAGTGTTAACCAGCGGCTTCACCTCTCGGTAGAGGCAAAAGATTTGGGTAGTGGTCGGGAGTCAATGGAAGTAGAAATATCGGGTGATAGTTTGGAAATTGCTTTTAATGTTAAGTACTTAATTGATGGCTTAAAAGCCCTTTCTACCTCTGAGATTAAAATGCAGATGAATGAAGCTAATAGTCCTGTGATTTTTATGCCTCTAGGGGGATTGAAGATGACCTATTTGATTATGCCAGTGCAGATTAGAAAATAGGTAAGCATTCAGCGGTCAGTGGTCAGCCCTCAGCCCTCAGCCCTCAGCCCTCAGCCCTCAGCCTTTAGCTGATAACTGATAGCTGATACGCGACACGCTGATAGCTGATAGCTTACCTCCGGACTCCCGACTCCCGATTCCCGATTCCCGACTCCCGACTCCCTTCTAGGTTATTAATCTAACTGCAAAACTACTTATTTTCCAAGGCTCTATCTGAACTACTTTTCCATCCGGTGATGGTTCTGATAAACTAACGGGTCTTTCCAATAAATCAACTGGGTGAACTACTTTTAATCCCAAATCACTTACTAAGGATAAATTTGCTGACTCCCCATGAGATTCATAACACCTGAGAATCCATTGATCAGGGATATCTTCGGATTGTTTAAGTGCCATCAAAATTAAAGTCTTGGCTGACAAATTTAATAGTTGTCCGGTTGATGGTAAAGAAGGTTGACTATTATTACTGACATTATTACTGACAACAGAACTATTGGGGGGAGACCAAAGTAAACTTAGAAATGGTAAGTTAAGCTGGTATGCTAGGTGAATTGTATCTGCAAAACGCCAATTGCCTTGATGAGGATAAAGAGCATAGGTGAATTGGTGGATGCCTTGATCAGCTTCAGGATCGGGCCACGTCGGAGAGCGAAGCAATGTTAGACGTAATTGGGACGCCTGGGCATCATAACCGTATTTGCAATCATTCAGCAAACTGACACCATAGGTTTGATCACTCAAGTCTGCCCAACGCAGAGCAGGTACTTCCCATTTAGCTTGTTCAGCAGGGGTTTGGGGTCTAGTAGAACGTGGAATTACCCCACAAGGCATCTCATAGGACACATAATCCGCATCAATGGCTAATGGAAAAGCAGCTTTGACTAATACATGGCGTTCCTGCCAGTCTACGGTAGTGGCAATTTTGAGGACTGGAGATTCAGCACAGAGGATATAGTCCTGACAAAATTGCGATCGCATCAGCCGACGCACCACTCGCAAACGCTGACTCAATACTCCTGTTTCAACCCACTCGATCCCGATCAGCTCAGTGCTCGGCAAAGGATGGTCAGCATAATTTGGGTCTATATTCCATGCATCCCAATATTGACCACTATCCTCGAAAGCTTGTAGCTGATTTCCAGGACCACTAAGCACTTCCCGCTGATTAACCTGATCGAAGACACTACTCAAATCTCCAGTTTCTGGGTCTACCACTACTCGTAGGTATTGATTCTCTAAGACTAAATCTTCAATCGGGAATCGGGAATCGGGAATCGGGAATCGGGAATCGGGAATCGGGAATCGGGAATTGGGAATCGGGAATCGGTACCCACCCCTAGGGCATGTCTTCAAACTCGGAGATCCCCCTAAATCCCCCTTAAAAAAGGGGGACTTTGAGTTTGGCTCCCCCCTTATTAAGGGGGGCTGGGGGGCTAAATCCCCCGAGCGAGGGATTGCTCGCTCGGGGGACTTTGAGTTTGGCTCCCCCCTTATTAAGGGGGGCTGGGGGGGATCTAAATCTTGCGGAAAACTTTGAAAACACGCCCTAACCCCTCCCAGGAGGGAATCGGGAATCGGGAATCGGGAATCGGGAGATAGCTCTATGGTCAACTCCACATCATTGCTGCACAACCAAAAAACACGATATCCTACCGAAGGAATATTACTGGCTAGAAACAGCAATTCTATTTGAGAATAGGAGAGATTTTCATTGTTATTGTCATGGTTTGGGATATCTTGGGCTTGATCGTGGCTAACTTGAGAGACTATCTTTTCCCCAAAACAGTCATACACTTCCCATTCGATTGACTCGACCGGTATAGAAACAGGTAACGAAACAGCTAAAGAAATCGCAATTACTTCTGAACGCTGCCAATTGAGAGGATTAAAGACAATAATCGCTTGAGCATTGGGTTTTGGTGGTGGTGGCAGGGTGATCTTGGATGCGATCGCATTTAAGGATTCCTCCAATATATCTCCCGTCACCTCCTCTACTTCCTGCCAAGCCTGATTAGCGTCTACAAAGACTTCCGGAATCGATGTTCCTGGTAATATATCGTGGAACTGATTAAATAACACCTTTTTCCAGGCTTCCTCTAGTTCAGTCTTAGGATACGCTTGTCCTGTCGCAATGGTTTTTAGGGCTGCAAACAGTTCTGCTTGGTACAACAATCCCTCACAACGACGTAGATAGCGCTTTTGGTCAGCGTGAGTGGTATAGCAACCCCGATGGAATTCTAGATATAGTTCATCATTCCAGACCGGAATCTCTTTAGTGGTTTGGCTTTGGCCTTTCCCCCCTCCCCTCTGCTCTGTTCTGCTTTCTTCTCTCCCCACACTTCCGACACTTCCGACACTAAGGTTCTCAACACAACTTGCAACCTTCAACCTGCTAACCTTGGCCAAAAGGCCACGCTTCGCGAACAACAAATACTCACTGGCCGTGGTAAATTCCAGCTTTGGGAAGAATGGGGATTGTTGCCAACGTCTTGCTACTTGTAACATATCCCTGGTGGGACCACCGCCATGATCTCCCACACCAGGTAACCAAAATGCCTCCTTGAGTGAAGTTTGAATTTCCCAATCAATGGCATAGCTTGCCATAGTAATGGGATTTGTATCCATAACACCAGCAACGTTAGGGGGAGACATTAGGCTGAAGATTTGACTGCCATCGGGAGACTGCCACCAGAAAGCACCATAGGGAAATTTGGTGCTATCGTTCCAGTGCAGCTTCTGGGTCACGAAGTAGTCAATTCCACCCTGTTTGAGCAATTGAGGTAGTTGCCAACAGAAGCCAAAACTATCGGTTACCCATGCCACTGTGGTTAACTGACCGAAGGTTTTCTGGACGTAACGTTGACCATAGAGGATTTGTCGGACAATTGATTCACCATCAATTAAATTTAATTCCGGTTCTACCCACATCCCCCCCACAATTTCCCAGCGACCAGCAGCCACTTGTTGTTTAATCGCTTTAAATAAGTCAGGGCGATGCTGCTCTATCCAGGCATAAAGGGCAGGTGTGGTATGGCAAAAGGTGAAATCTGGAAATTCTTGCTGTAGCTTTAATACTGATTCAAAGGTACGCACAGCTACGTCCCAGGTCTCGCTCACTGGCCATAACCAAGCTAGATCAAGGTGAGCATGACCTAGCATTTGGATAGAGTTTTGACTATTTTGAATTCTGAAGTTTGAATTCTCAATTGTACTGAGTTGTTGGCGCAATCGGGTAAGCGATCGCATAAATTCTGTCGGCTGTGAAACCATATCCCAATTAATCTCAGCCACAGCCTTAGCTAGAGTCGCTAATTTTTCGGGTTCAAAGTTAGCGCTATACTTTTGTAAGACAGCCAATTCATCAGCTACAAAGCCTGGATCGATATCATGATTGGTGGCTTCGTAGAGGATTTGCGATCGCATTAATCCCCCGATATCATGACCAGGACTAACCAACCTTAGGGCTACGGCAAACTCTTCCCCTGGCACGACTGTTGAAGTTAGCAGCATCCGTGTGGAGGAATCAAACAAATCCCCTTCTTGTACCAGCTGACCGTTGACAAAAATCTCAGCCGATTCTGCCCACCACGTCAATACCAAACGTAATCCTAAGCCCGCTAAAGGATAGCGCTGCAAATCCTGGGGTACTAGGAATCGTTGAGTTAACCAGATCACTTGTCTGCCAGCAGACCAAGTAATGTAATCCTTGTCATTACGTTGGGCTATTGACCAATTCTCCCAGCACTCTGGTTGAGTGGCCACAGGGTAAGGAATATCTTCATTACAGTATCGCCAACCCTGCTGAACATTTGTTTGAGTTAAAGCACGGAGTTTTGCGATCGCATGATTAATTCCATCAATAATCCTAATCTGATCCATTGGGTTTAAGTAATTGGAATAAGATTAGTCAAATTTTCCCTAAAATCAATGGCACCGACTATGATTAATTTGTTATTGGTGGTTTATTGAAAGTTATAGCGCTACGCGCAAGGCAAGAGGCATGCATGCTAGAGGCAAAGGTGCCCTTGACCCATGAAGAATTAAATTCGCCACGGGTCGCACCTAAAAGTTGACTACAACAGCTTTTGAGCTTGTATCAATGTCAAACAGCTTAATGGGTAGTGCTATGAGCGCTAGCCGTCAACTGTCAACCAATAACCAGTTCCTGGTATAGATGCAGCTTAAATGTCGATCAGGCTGATAAGCGCGTTTGTATTTGAGATGTAAACCTAAAAGCTCTTTTTTTATTGGACAATAAAATTGAGGAGCTCTTGCCCCTGTTGCCTGTTGCCTGTTGCCTGTTGCCTTTTGCCTTTTCCTGCAATAAGTGTGTTCACAATCGAGATACAAATCGCTATAGCTAATCCCTCACCCAAGCAATAACCATCATGTCTTCCCCTGCCAAAGGTCCCTATCGCAGTAGATTGTTTAACTTTATCAATCGACAATCTCAACGGTTTGTTGACCAAATTGAACGTACAACACGGCATTTAAAGGTTGCAGCGGTATGGGGAGGACAAATTTTACTTTATCCGGTTTACCTGCTAGTGCAAGCTAGTTTATCGGCTGGGCGTCAAATCTCCTCTTCAGTAAAAGCTGGATTGCCCCAATTAAGGACATTTAGCCACGCCCAGACCCAGGAAACACCGCCAGAAGCAGATACAGCAATTCAGCGAGTCTTACAAGAGTTGAACCTTGGCAGCTTTAACCTTCAACTTGGTCTAGACAACCTAAGACCGTCTAATGGGCAAGCTGTTACCCTAAATAACGGGCAACCTATCCTAATCGAACGGCAAAGGGGAACATCCCTAAATAACGGGCAACCTGTCAGCCTAAATAATGGGCAAGCTGTAACCGCAGGAGAATGGGCAACTCCAAATCAAACCCCAGCTCAAGCCCCGACTAATGAGCATATGCTGATTCAGGGAGTAGCTTGTTTATTGGACAACCGGGGTCTAGTGCTGGTGACAGTGCAAAACCAAATTCTGGATATATTGACACCCCAGCAGCAGCAAAAACTAGCATCCAGAATTAGCTGGGAGGTGGCTGACTTAATGCGTAAATGGCGTTTAGCCCACTCGTTAGATGGCAAAAAAGCATCCCCTTCCCTTGCTACCTTAGATCACCCCCCTATTTTGCCACCCATCAGGCTATTCTGGCGATTAATGGCCTGGGTGCAAACTAGTCCTGTAGCGATCGCAATTAATCTTTTCGGGGAATCGAGGATCATTCGAGCTGTTTCCAAGGGTAAATCAGCCACCTCTAATCACCGACAACCTAAACCCAAACCATTCCAGCTATCACCTTCTAGCCCAATTCAAGACCTATTAACTTTCCTGGATAACAAATTGCTAGAACTGGAATCACACCAATTATTACCAGGGTCTGAAGTGGTGGTTAAGCTGAGGCAAGCCCTACAAAAACCATTTATTAAGGGTGATAGCTCAGAGGAGGTAACGGTTGGGTCTGACACTAACCGACTTAAAATTTTAAGCTTAATCTATGCTGCGATTGACTATTTCTTTGGTAGAAAAGCATCTAATTTTAGTTTGAGTAGTTCCTCAGACCAATCTGAAATTGCTTCTGGTTCTGGAGAGGTTTTACCAGGAGGAAACAGGGATAATTTATACCCAGAAGCCCATCAGCTATCAGGAGATAATTCCCCTCCACTTTCCCCCTCATTAAGATCATCCACCTCAACACCATCTGGGTCTAAATCAGATGAATTGGAGCCTTGGTTAACCGATAATGATTTATGGGGCAATCCAGATGGATCTGACCACTCCCAAAATTTCTCTGCCTCAACCTCCAACTCCGGAAATCAGGCAGAATTACCGGTTGCTAATCTTAAATATAATAGACATCAGTTACCCGAAGGATTCAACAGCAAGATTCCTGTGAAGTCAGAAAAGTCTATTTGGACCCTCTTTAAGCGATACCTGCACTTACTAAAGGCTCCAGGTAAGCTGATTATATCGAGAAATAAATCCTCAAAAGTTAAAGCAAGACCATCGATCAGCCAGAAGAGAAATTCTAAAACTGATAAATCACCAGACCTGTCCCAAATTCAGGATAATTTAGGAAAAACTACTCCCAAAGAATCTCAAGATCAACCGCTAGCAGTTGTTAACTCTGGTAGCACCAAGGTTAACGGATCTAAGGGAGAAGAAAATAGTGCGATCGCTAACT
>NZ_JAAHIE010000148.1:0-14562 GCF_010671945.1 Moorena sp. SIO4E2 | reverse complement strand
GCAAGAGATAATAAGCATTGACCCTGCAGCTTGCTTATTTCCATGGAAACCACCACTCAAGATATGCGTTCGCTTCCATTGCCCCCTGGTAATGTCTGTTTACCCATTATCGGTGAGACCATCAGCTTTTTAACGGATCGAAATTTCCACAAAAAGCGGTTAGACAAGTATGGGCGCATCTACAAAACCCACATTTTTGGTAGTCCTGCGGTGACGATGACTACTGCAGAAGCGAATCAATTTCTGTTTACTAACGAAAATAAGTATGTTGCTGCTAGCTGGCCCAAAAGCACAGCAACCTTACTTGGAGCGGCCTCACTGACTAACCAAAATGGAGAATTCTACCAGAAGCGCCGCAAGTTAATGTCCCAGGCGTTTCAACCGAGAGCATTAGCTAGTTATATTCCCACCATGGCCAACATTACTAGCAACTATCTTGAGAAATGGGAAGAGATGGGAACCTTAACCTGGTATCCTGAACTGCGGGACTATACCTTTGATATCGCTAGTACCTTGCTGATGGGAACTGATGCAGGTTCCCAAACCGCTTTGGCTCAAGTATTTAAGAACTTTTGTGAGGGATTGTTCACTATCCCAATTTCTCTACCTTGGACAAGGTTTGCTAAAGCATTGCGTGCTCGTCAAGGATTGCTGACCCATATTGAAACCATTGTGCGACAGCGACAGCAACAGAAAAATTCCGGACAGGACGCCTTAGGATTATTGTTACAAGCCCGGGATGACGAGGGGAATTCCTTGAGTTTAGATGACATCCAAGACCAAGTAATTCTGTTGTTGTTTGCAGGCCACGAAACCTTAACCTCTGCGATCGCATCCTTTTGTCTGCTGACAGCGCAGCATCCAGATGTTCTTGCCCATCTCCGTGCTGAACAACAGCAGTTTTCTGGTTCAGAACCCCTAACCATGGAACATCTCAAGCAGATGACGTATCTAGAGCAAGTGCTCAAAGAAGTGCTGCGCATAATTCCGCCTGTTAGTGGTCTGTTTCGGAAGGTTATTCAGTCTTTTGAATTTAACGGTTACTTGATTCCTCAAGGTTGGACTATACTGTGCCAAATTACCGAAACCCACAAAGATGAGGAAATTTATCAATATCATCAACGCTTTGACCCAGATCGGTTTGGCCCAGAGAGGACAGAAGATAAACAAAAAATATTTGGATATATCCCCTTTGGTGGCGGTTTACGGGAATGTTTAGGCAGGGAGTTTGCCAAATTAGAAATGAGGATTTTCGCGGCTCAATTGCTCCGGGATTATGACTGGAAATTAGTGCCCGATCAAGATTTAGAAATGGTGGTGATTCCAACTCCCCATCCCCGGGATGGACTTAAGGTTAAGTTTAGCCGTAGAGTAAACTATTAACTATAGGATTTTTATTGGATAAGAAAATGTCGCCCTGTCTAAGCCATCCTAAGACACTGCTGTAGCTAAATGAACTTGTGTTAACATTTGATACAACTTATGAATCTACAGGTGCTGTTATTGACAGCTTAGATCGGTCTCCTATAGAATAACCCCGTGACTTGCTACGCTTAAACACAGGTGCAACCTTTACTGGCTCAGAACCCATAAATGATTTCTATGTAGTTTGGAGATATCTGTGTTTTGGCGTTAACAATCAACTATCTAAGGAGAAATCCAATGAACCTGAAAAAGTGGCTAACTACTGCAATATCTGTCCTGGTTGTGGTATTTCCCATTGTAATCACATTTTTGATGATCGCAGAGCCTGCACTAGCTCAGCGTAGCGATCGCAACCTCAAGCAAAACATTGCCGATGTTGATGTAGATCAGGTTTTGGCCTCTTTGCTCTGAATGTTGGCTTGGCTTTCAACTTTACCTAAAAATCTATCTAAGGAGAAATCCAATGAACCTGAAAAAGTGGCTAACTACTGCAATATCTGTCCTGGTTGTGGTATTTCCCATTGTCATCACATTTTTGATGATCGCAGAGCCTGCACTAGCTCGTACTCGTAGCGATCGCCACCTCAAGCAAAACATTGCCGATGTTGATGTAGATCAGGTTTTGGCCTCTTTGCTCTGAATGTTGGCTTGGCCGTAAACTTTAGGAAAGCGGAGATCTCGACAGGGGCTCTGCTTTCGTTTTGACCATAGATTTGTTCCAGAATGACCATTATGTTCTCAAATAAAACATGAGCATTGTTAACGACATCATGAAGCGTTTATCGCGGCGGGCAATTCCATTGTCGGCTGATCCGGAGTTTGTGGAAAATGTAGAGGCGACCAATCCTCAAGTGGTTTTGAAAAAATTAGCAGACATCCCCATCCAAACCTGGAACTATAAATCTGAGGATCCTGCAATCCGTCATATGGGGCCAATGGCACAGGATTTTTACGGAGCGTTCGGTCTTGGCAACACGGACAAGCACATATTTCATATGGACGCCATTGGTGTTTGTCTGGCTTCCATCAAGGGGCTAAATCAGCTGATTGAAGAGCAAAACCATCGCATTGCACAAAATCAGGAAAAGCTGGAGAAAAACGCCCGCTTGCTGGAAAAACTTGCCGATTTGGTGTCGGAGCAAAGTGAGGGAATAGACTAATGCTTGATACTGCTTATAATAGATTGAATGTCGGTCATAAGGATGTGTCAATTGATGATAATGGCATCATAATGGCTGCGGTCCAAGCCCTTTATAAAAAATTTCTGGAACAGGAAAAAATTATAGCCCAACAGGAACTATGCCTAAAGGAACAAGAGCAGGCAATCAGTCGGATCAAGTTGCCTGATCAGTTGCGTTGAGAAGCTCGGAGGGTGGGCAACCCTGCTGGTATTTCTGTATGGCTGTTTGATCAGAATGGGGATGGTGTTATAAGTCCTGAAGAATTTTATAATTTGCTCAAAGCCTGGGGAGTTAGCGATGAAGAATTAGAGATTGCTTGCTCTAAGCTAAATCTGAAAGCAGGTAACACTTTGTCTAAGGATCAGTTTAAAGACTTGCTTGAACAATTTCACAAAAGTGATGACCCAGATTCTCCTGGTAATTATCTTTTCGGTTCTTTCTAAGTTCGATAATTTGATATTGTAGATATCGTAGGGTGCGTTAGGCGAAGCCGTAACGCACCATCAATCATCTCAGGGCTGACTTTTTAGGTAAGTGCCATTCAGTCGATTTCTCAAACAAGGTTTCGATCGTCTAGAAATTCAACAGGTTCTTGATCTTTGCCATTTTCCCAGGTTAGTGAGAAAAACCAGATACCACTTTCACCAATACAAAAGCTAGCAGGGGTAAACTCCATTTGAGAGTCTAATGGTGGATTAGCTTGCTCAGAGGTATATTCCGCTGACCAGCTAAATGCTTCCCCTGTCCAGGTTAGCCCTTGGGCATGGAGTTGGTGGGCAAATATACGAACTTCATCCAGATTGGGAATGTAAATGGGAATAATCGGATTGTAGTTGTCGTCAATCTGGAGTTGAACTTTAGTTGCTATCACTTTTTTTCAGCTCCTTATACCAAACTTCTAAAATAAAGCTCTGATTTGCTTTTAAGATACGTTCAATTTCGTTAAGTTCATGTTGTTTGAACCCAACTGACTTAGCAAGTGCGATTGGTTCTAACCAAAATTTTGCCTCATGCTTATCCTTGTTGACATGAATATGAGGTGGTTCAGCTAGATCAGCCATATAGAACGAAAACTTATATCCTTTAACTCGCAAGACAACAGGCATAGCGCAATCATTGTGATCTTGTAGGGTGGGTTAGGCCAAGCCGTAACCCACCATTATTTATTATAAAAAACACACAACATTTATAATCTACTCAATTCAGTGATCCCAAAACAGTAGCAGCCGATCACACGAACTGCCAACAATAGTAAGCCCATTAGGTTAGCTTCCGCCTTTGCTGATGTCCGACAGACTATCACTCAGGTATGGGAAAATTCTCTGATGGGCTAGTTTTGGTGAACTTGTGGTGCCAGGGTTGGGTTGTTGCGATCCCCATTAGTTTCTTAATTTCCCTCCCGTTACACTAGCTAACTTTTTGAGTTCACAGACCCTGAAGTTTCAGAACTAATCTTACCTTTTATAGCAATTATCTATCCCATAAGGTACAAATTGATCCCCCGTTTCCCTTAATAAGGGGGACTTTGAGTTTGAAAAGTGTACCTCATAAATGCTAGAACCTCTATATAGCACTACGCATTAAAGTTAGGACATTGATACAAGCAGCAAAAGTGCGACCCGTGGCGAATTTAATTCTTAATGGTAAGAGCGCACCTAAGCTGTTGTAGTCAACTGTTGCTAGCATGCCTATTGCTAGCATGCCTTGCGCGTAGCGCTATAACAACCAACCAAAAGTTTTTTTTCGGTAAACTTAAGCTAAACTTCAAAGGTAAACTTCCGGATAAATAATCGATGCTCAAATTCTACTACAATCCCCTCTCCCCAAATGCTCGTCGTGTCTGGCTCACGTTACTAGAAAAAAACCTTACCTTTGAAACAGTATTACTTAAATTAGATGGCGATCAATTTAAACCAGAGTTTTTAGAAATTAATCCCTTTCATCACATTCCCGTTCTGGAAGATAACGGTTTGCGGTTAGTAGAATCCTTGGCAATTATGGACTACTTGGAAGCCAAATATCCCACACCTGCACTGCTGCCAACTTCACCAGAGGCATTAGCCAAGGTACGGATGGTACAATTGTTGACTGCTAATGAGCTATTTTCCCCAGTAATTCAACTAATCTGTCAAAAGGAAGATTCACCACAATTTAAACTAGCCAAGCGGAAGCTAGATAGAGTACTCAAATTTTTATCAGACTTGCTAGGAAACAGCCCTTACTTTGCTTCGGACCAGTTAACCTTAGGAGATATCGTTGCGGTCGCAGCAATATCGTTATTGCCGAAGTTAGAGATTAATCTTACTGATTATCCTAACATGGATCAGTGGTTTAAAAGATTGATGCAACGGGAAGCATGGCAGAAAACAGACTTGAGTGCAGAGGATTTTGAAGAATTCAAGCGCCGAATAAAAGTTCTGGTAAAACTGCGTGCTCGTGAACTGATTGGGGGAAATAAGACAAAGTAAATGTAAGCTATCAGCGGTCAGCGGTCAGCTATCAGCTATCAGCTATCAGCTATCAGCTCACAGCTTTTGAATAAAACAGGTAAGGGACTTGCATGTAAAAAAAATACCAATTAAAGTAGGGTGGGCAAAGTTATCTTATCTATAAGACTCATTTGAACCAAAATGTTTTTGCCCACCCTACAAGCTAAAATCTGGTATTTTATTTTTTGGCTACTCCCTAAGCATTGGTTTAATTTCTGTTACGTCAGCTGACGGCTGACGGCTGAAGGCTGTTCGCGTAGCGTGCGCGTAGCGCTTAAGCTGAATCCTTACCCACTAACACTTATCCCCTTGACTCTCCACTAAACTAGAGAGTTTATCCTTTAACTGTAGGGTGAGGGTCAATCATGAAACAACAAAACTTTCGTTTACAAGGAATGAGCTGCGCTGGTTGCGCCAGACGCATTGAAACGGTGATTCAAGCCGTTCCAGGTGTGGTAGAGTGCAGCGTCAATTTTGGTACAGAAGAAGCTAGTATTACCTACAATACCGAGGAAACTAACCCCCAAAAAACTAACCAGCAACTAACTAGACTGATTCAACAGACAGTCAGTGATGCTGGCTACCAAGCTTTCCCGATCGAGGATATCAGTGATCAGCCTGATGATCTCGAATGGCAACGTCAAGCGGAAACCCTTGACCTAAAACGAAAATTCATTGTCGGTGCTGTGCTCAGTACTGTCTTAGTGATTGGTTCACTACCGATGATGACAGGATTATCTATCCCCTGGATTCCATCTTGGTTACATCATCCTTGGCTACAGCTGGTATTAACCACACCGGTTCTGTTTTGGTGTGGACAGTCCTTTTTAACTGGAGCATGGAAAGCCTGGAAACACAAAACAGCAGATATGAATACCCTAGTCACCCTTGGGACTAGTGCTGCCTATGTCTATTCTCTGTTTCCCACTGTGTTGCCCCCGGTTGTTTTGAAATCTTTCCTACCCCAAGGGGTAACTCTCCCTGTGTACTATGAAACCACTGCTGTAGTGATTACCCTGATTTTGCTAGGGCGATTGCTGGAACACCGGGCTAAAGGACAGACATCTGAAGCAATTCGTAAATTGATGGGATTACAAGCTAAAACCGCTCGTGTGATTCGCCATGGTCAAGCCCAGGATATTCCCTTGGCTCAGGTGCAAGTTGGGGATGTGGTATTAGTGCGTCCAGGAGAAACTATTCCGGTAGACGGCATAGTTATAGAAGGGGCTTCTAGTGTAGATGAGGCCATGGTGACAGGAGAAAGTGTTGCGGTCAAGAAACAGCCGGGGGATGAAGTGATTGGAGCAACGATTAATAAAACTGGTAGCTTCCAGTTCCAGGCGACTCGGGTCGGGAAAGATACCGTACTGGCACAGATTGTTAAGTTAGTACACCAGGCTCAAGGGTCTAAAGCACCGATTGAAACCTTAGCAGATCAGGTGACAGGTTGGTTTGTGCCGGTAGTGATTGCGATCGCAATGGTCACCTTTGGAGTTTGGTGGATGACCACAGGAAATCCTACCCTAGCGATGATTAATATGGTGGCGGTGTTAGTCATTGCTTGTCCCTGTGCTTTAGGTCTAGCTACTCCAACGGCAGTGATGGTAGGGACTGGTAAAGGCGCAGAAAACGGGATTTTAATTAAAAATGCCGAAAGTCTGGAATTGATTCATCAACTGCAAACCATCGTCCTAGATAAAACCGGAACCCTAACGGAAGGGAAACCTACGGTAACGGATTTTATTACAGTTGGAGGCATCTATGACTCCTCCTCAGAACTGGGCAGCTTTACCGGCAGCAATGAAATCAACTTGTTGCAACTAGCGGCAGTGGTAGAGAGTCATTCGGAACATCCCTTAGCTGAAGCAGTGGTGCGCTATGCCCAATCTCAGGGAATAGGATTGCAGTTACCAACACCAGAGAATTTTACTGCTGTTGCTGGCAGTGGGGTACAGGCAATTGTTGATCATGATCATCCCCTCTTCTCTTCCGAACCGACAGATGATGGGCTCAAGGGCAAGAGATTGGTGCAGATTGGGACAAAACGATGGATGGAAGAATTAGGGATTGACACAGATGTGACGGTGCAACCGGATCGGTCTTTAGCAGACTATCAGGGGGATTGGGAGGCGAGCCGTAAAACGGTAGTTTGGATCGCAGTTGATGGTAAAGTTGAAGGCATTGTGGGCATTGCTGATGCCCTAAAACCTGCTTCAGCTGAGGTGGTGAAAGCCTTGAAGCGGTTGGGATTAGAGGTAGTAATGCTAACCGGAGATAATCAACAAACTGCTGATGCGATCGCAAACGAGGTTGGCATCCATCGGGTATTTGCTCAAGTCCGACCAGATCAAAAAGCTAGCATCATCTCTACTCTCCAAAAAGAAGGCAAAACTGTAGCAATGGTAGGGGATGGGATTAATGATGCCCCAGCTCTGGCTCAAGCAGACGTGGGCATTGCCATTGGTACAGGTACTGATGTTGCGATCGCAGCTTCTGATCTGACCCTAATCTCCGGGGATTTACAAGGCATCATTACAGCCATTCAACTAAGTCGTGCTACCTTCCGCACTATTCGCACTAACCTCTTTTTTGCCTTTATCTACAATGTATTAGGAATTCCGATTGCGGCTGGTGTGTTATTCCCGATCTTTGGCTGGTTACTCAATCCCATTATTGCTGGTGCAGCGATGGCATTTAGTTCAGTATCTGTGGTAACTAATGCGTTGCGATTACGGAATTTTCAACCTATTTCTGGGTTATGAAACAATACAAGTAAGTAAGTATTCAGCTATCAGCTATCAGCTATCAGCTGATGCACTACGCGCACGGTACTTGAGGTGCTATCAGGGGCTTTAACTGGACGGGGTCGGATCAGTAAGACTAGCAGAGATTTTCAAGCAGCCGTACCAGCCCGTAAGCTTGTTTACTACCTCCCCTTGATTAGCTGACGGCTGACAGCTGACGGCTGAATGCTTACACAAGTAATCTAACCAGTTGTTTCTGTGAGCTACTGTCTCAATCCCAACTGCCCTAAGCCTTACAATCCTGATGCCAACAAGTTTTGCCAAACTTGCGGCACTAAACTCTTGTTAGGACAGCAATACCGAGCTATTAAGCTGATTGCAGCAGGAGGCTTTGGCAGAACCCTTTTGGCCATCGACGAGGGAAAAGCCTCTAAATCCTACTGTGTGATTAAGCAGTTTTACCCCCAAGGTAATAATCAAGCTAATAATCAAGGTAACAATAAAGGTAACAATTATCCTACCAGAGCTGCTCGATTATTTCACCAGGAAGCCTTGCGCTTGGAACAGTTGGGCAAACACCCCCAGATTCCTGAACTCTTCGCCCATTTTCAACAAGATCATCACTGGTACATAGTTCAGGAATTTATCCATGGGGAAAATTTAGCTCAAGAGTTGGCAGCAACTGAACCATTCCGAGAAAGTCAGATTCGTAGACTCCTGAGTCAGTTGTTACCAGTGCTCAACTTTATCCACCAAGGTAAGGTAATTCATCGGGATATCAAGCCAGAGAATATCATTCGTCGTGGTATCCTCCGCCCCAGTGCTGGCCAAGGCATTATCACTCCCCCAGACCTGGTATTGGTAGATTTTGGTGCAGCCAAGTATGCCACACGCACTACCTTAGCCAAAACTGGCACAACTATTGGTAGTGCTGGTTATGCGGCCCCGGAACAAATCTTTGGTAAAGCAGTATTTGCCAGTGACATCTATAGTTTAGGGGTCACCTGCATTCATTTATTGACCCAAACTCAGCCATTTAATTTATACGATCCGATGGAAAATGGCTTTGTCTGGCGGGATTTTTTGCTCCATAATCCCGTCAGTAGACAATTGAGTCGGATTCTCGACAAAATGATTCAGAGTTCCATCAAGCTCAGGTATCAATCCGCGATCGCAGTGATGGACGATTTAGGAATCACCCAAGAAACCGAAGCTGGTCTGACCTGGGGGCAATTCCACCGTAATCAACAAACTCCCCAATCTACTGGTAAAACTGGTAAAACTGGTAAAACTGGTAAAACTAATGTAACAAGCAACTCTCGGCCACCAAGAGGTAATCCCAGGATTATCGTTTTTGCAGCAACCACTCTCAACGGTCATTCCGATGAAATTTATTCTGTAGCCTTTAGCCCTGATGGACGTACCCTAGCCAGTGGATGTAGGGACAAAACTATCAAGTTGTGGGAGTTGAAAACAGCCTGGGAAATCCTTACCTTTGGAGGTTGGTTTTCTAAGCATTCCGCTGAAGTGCGTGCTGTGGCATTTAGTCCTCAGGGAAAAAGTCTTGCCAGTGGTAGCGCTGACGAGACCATCAAACTCTGGAATGTGCGTAATGGTAAGGAGATTTTCACCTTCACAGGGCATTCCGGTGACGTGAATTCCATTGCCTTTCACCCCCAAGGATACCACCTTGCCAGTGGCGCTAGTGATCGCACCATTAAGCTTTGGGATGTTCGTACCCTAAAGCAGCTCACTACTCTGACCGGACATTCATCATTGATTAATTCAGTAGCCTTTAGGCCAGATGGCCAAATCCTTGCTAGTGGTAGTGCTGACGCTACCATCAAGCTGTGGGATGCCTTAAGTGGTCAGGAAATTCACACCTTTGAAGGGCATTCAGACCAGGTGCTTGCGATCGCGTTCACTCCCAATGGACAGACCCTAGCCAGTGCTAGTGCTGACGGTACTATCAAGCTTTGGGATATTAGCACTGCCCAGGAAATCACCACCCTTCACGGACATAATGGTTGGGTTTATGCGATCGCATTTGACCGTAGTGGCCAAATCCTCGCTAGTGGTAGTGCAGATACTACTATAAAGCTATGGGATGTTGATACAACTCAAGAAATTGGCACTCTCAACGGTCATTCAGACACCATTCATGCTCTTGCTTTTGGTCCGAATAACAGAACTCTTGCCAGTGGTAGTTTCGACAACACCATCAAAATTTGGCGCTAGGTACCTAGGGGGCAACAGGCAATAGGCAATAGGCAATAGGCAATAGGCAATAGGATGATTAAAAACTAATAATTATACTTACGGTCAACAGAATAACAAAGGAAAATTTTAAATACCGATGCAACTAAAAGATCAACAAAACTATTATTCTCCAGAAGACTATTTAAAACTAGAAGAAACAGCAGAATACAAGAGTGAATATCGGGATGGAGAAATTATACCAATGACTGGTGGCACTACCAATCATAATCAAATTGCCCTTAATATTGCTACCCTTTTCAAACTCGGATTAAAGGGAAAACAGTACAAAGTTTACATTGGTGATGTGCGTTTGTGGATACCTCGTTACCGTCAGTATACCTATCCAGATGTTATGGTAATTCAGGGTGAACCAGTTTACACAGGTAAGGGTACAACTACAGTAACAAACCCGATGTTAATTGTCGAAGTTTTATCAAACTATACTAAAAACTATGACCAAGGTGATAAGTTTTTATACTATCGTTCTATTTCAGAGTTCAAAGAATATATTCTAATCGAACAAAGTGAGTATCGTCTACTGCAATATAATAAAACTGCTACCAATCAATGGCAGTTCACTGAGTATGAATCAGAAAATTCCGTTATTTCTCTTAACTCCTTAGAGTTAAGCGTTTCTTTTCAAGATATTTACGAGGGGGTAAATTTTCAACTTACTCAAGATTAATTTTTGGATTAATCATTAAATTTGCTCCCTCCTCTACCATTTAACTATTCAAGCTACCCTACACCGAAAATCAAAAGCGAACAATATTTAAACGTCATAATGAGTAGTAATTTTTTTAGCATCAAAGAAAAGTTCTTTGATCTGTGGGCACCAAACTATGACATCCTGTTCACCACAGTATTTTACCAAGCACTCCATAAACGGCTGTTAGAGTTTGTAGAACTCACAAATCAGCCCAATGTATTAGATCTTGGCTGTGGCACAGGTCGTTTACTGAATCGTCTTGCTCAAGAGTTTCCCAATCTTCGAGGCACTGGGGTAGATTTATCTACTAAAATGCTCGCTCAAGCCCGACAAAAAAACCAGCATCGGCAGCGAATAATCTATCAAAAAATCCGGGAACGTGAGAACCCTGCGTCTAAAGACCGGGGATGAAACGGACGCGACGGGGTTTACCCCGCCGTATCCATTCAATTCAATTAAGCTATAATAGGAGCAATTAGGTGATAGTAACATGTATAGAACAATCCCAGTTAAGGGGACATTTACAGATGAAGAAAATGCTTTCTGGGTGTTTCAATGCGAACAGGCCAATAGCCTAATCAATTGTGCGATATATTACGCCAAGCAAAAACACTATAGTTGGTTACGTGAACAACCTGAGGGCTATACGACTTACTGGCGTGATGACGTCCTTAAGTTTGGTTGGAAGACCTACAGATGCGCAGTTAAATATCCTGAATTAGACAAGGCTCTTAAGATGAGTCCTCATTATAAGGCTATGGCTGCCCAGTCAGCTCAACAAACGTTGAAGTCTGTAGGGGAGTCGATGACTAGTTACAACCAATTAGTTAGGCAATATTATAAAGGCGAAGTTGACAGGCCAAGGCTTCCTAGATATCGCCAAAAAGGTGGCTTAGCTGCTGTTACTTTTCCAAAGCAAGCATTAACTTACAAAAAAGGGCTGTTCTATCCATCGGTTAGCAAAGAGTCTAAACCCGAGTTACTCTGCGAGATAACATTGGAACCGCCAGAATTTATAGATCCCGACTGGGTCAAAGAGGTAACTATTCGCCCCTACCTAGGGCAGCTTTGGCTCGATTGGGTTATTGACGATGGGAGGCAGTCGTACGAACACAATCCTAATCTTGATTATTCGCAGGCTTGGAGCTTCGACCATGGGGGCGACAACTGGCTCACCGGCGTCTCTACTCAGGGCAAAAGTCTCATAATCGACGGTCGTAAACTCAAGTCGATGAATCAAGGGTACGCCCGCTTGGTAGCAAAGTACAAGACCGGAAAGCCTGAATTTTTCTGGGACGCTAACCTCGATCGGGTTCAAAGAAAGCGTAATAATCAAATGCGCGATGCAATCAACAAGGCGGCCAGATTTATTATTAATCGGTGCTTAAATGATAGAGTTGGTAATATCATTTTTGGCTGGAATGAGCGGCAAAAAGATTCAATCAACATTGGGCGACGAAGCAATCAAATCTTTGTTGCAATTCCCACCAAAAGATTGATAGAGAGGTTGAAGCAACTTTGCCCCGAGTATGGCATCAAGCTAACAATCACTGAAGAATCTTATACCAGTAAAGCGTCTTACTTAGACGAGGATCCATTACCGAAACATGGTGAAAAACCCAAAGGATGGAAGCCCTCAGGAAAACGGGTAAGACGTGGTTTGTATGAAACAGCCAAGGGATATCTGATTAACGCAGATACTAACGGAGCGGCAAATATCGCGCGAAAAGTAGCCACACAGTTAGGTCTTGATCTGGCCAAGGTGGGTAGCGGGAGCTTGACACTCCCACATCGGTACGATCTTTTTAACTCTCTAAAAAAATCATACCGAACAAGAAGCGAAGCAGCACGGGTTCACCCTGCTGCGTAGCAACCTTGTAGAATCCCCCGTGCTTCAGCCGGGGGAGATGTCAAAGAAAAGGCAATGCTGAATTTCTACCCTTTGCTGACAAAGAATTTGAAGCAGTATTTAATACCATCAGCTTTTTACACTACCTAAATCCTCAACAAGTTTTCTTAGAAGTTAGTCGGGTATTGGAACCCAAAGGACATTATTACCTAGTAGATTATACTGTTAGAAAGCGAAAAAAATCTTTACCAATTTCCCCTAACCAGATTCGTTTCTATAGCCCACAGCAACGGGAAGAATTTGGCCAGATAGCCGGTTTGTCATGTTTAGGGCATTACCATCTCCTCGGACCCGTTGTGCTAAGTATCTTTGAAAAACCTTCATAACTATAATAATAATTCCCTCTCTTCACACCTCCGATCACCTACCACACCTCCTTCTCTTTCCCGATTCCCGACTCCCGACTCCCGACTCCCGACTCCCTAACCAAAGCGCTATAGTTACTGAATCACCTCACAGCACTCTGTCACAGATGCCCGTTTTTCCATAGCAGCCACCAGTGCTTCATAAGATTCCCAGTGTTCAGTAATCATACTAGTCGCTTGACGCTCAGCCCATCGTGCTTTCACTGAGTACTCACTACCAGAAAAACCTAACCCTTCCAAAGCCTCTCGGAGTTTGTCGCAGTCTTCAGCTCCTCCCTCAACATTCTCATAGACTATAGTTTCCGCAGCAATGCCTGCCATCCAAACCGTGCAAAATCGATCTAAGGTTAATCGCATTTCCCGAATACTAGAAGCCTTAGCGGATAGTGCTTCAGTATCAAAGGTCACACCACCATTACCCAGTTGTCCCTGCTTCAAAGCTTCCCAAGCACTTAAGGTATAACCAGTGATTGGAATACCAAGTAAGTAAGCCACCAGAAAATGACCCGCTTCATGGCGAATTATGCGTCCGCGATGTTCAGGATTGTTACTCGCCAATACATCTAACAGCAGCGTTAACCCTTTCCCTTGGAAGCTGAAGCCATCTAGGGTAACAAGACTCAAGACACCAAAAGTAGTTACCGCAGGGATTGCCGGAGAAATATTCAACAGTGGTCCTAGCAAAACCGAAAGGGTCATGCCAAAAACACCAATAGCAATTAAATTCAGCGCAATTTGTTGCATTTGTTCTTGGTTACTTGTTACTTCATTGTTAGTTATATCATGTTTGTTTGAACAATTGTAAATAGTAGGTAATAGGGAACAGCGAACAGGGAACAGCGAACAGCGAACAGGGAACAGCGAACAGCGAACAGCGAACAGGGAACAGCGAACAGCGAACAGGAAAGCGATAAATATTAGGAAGATTACATGCTATTTATGAACATTTTTTTTATATAATCTTTATATAAATATGATATAAATTTTTAATTATTAATTGCAACTTTTACTGTGGTTACAAGTATCGAAGCCTTTCATACTTCATATTTCAACCTTGGCCAAAAGGCCAAGCGTTCGCTGAAAGCGGGACTCCGTCCATGGCGTTAAAACAGATAACTTACCCTACGGTAATGCCTTGGCGAACAACCTTTTTTAATTAATAATTTAGGATGTATAATTCAGAATTTTTAATTCTACATTTTTGAATTTTCAATTAATAATTTATAATTACACATTCTGCATTCTGACAGAAAACCTTCATACTTCGTCCTCAAATTTTGGTGTTTCCGATGGAGGAGAAGGAGCAGGAGTAGGTTTCTTACCTTTGTAGAACGTTTCCAAGCTCTTGGTATCGCCCACAAACCTCCAGTGCCAAGGCTCATAACTAATTCCTTGGGGATTGTCTCTAGGAAAAGACAACTCAAAGCTGTAGAAAGCCGCATTCTTTTCCAACCACTTAAAAGCTGCCGTATTCTCAAACT
>NZ_JAAHIE010000147.1:0-14607 GCF_010671945.1 Moorena sp. SIO4E2 | reverse complement strand
TTGTTTAAATGCCTTTTTGCCAATGCCAATTGCATCAGCCATAAAGGCATTTAAACAAGTTGAATTGAAGTTGTTAAATACAGAAAAAAAACTGCCGATTTTTATTTTAGAAAACTATTTTAAATCATTTGTTCATCCTAATTTATTATCTATATTTTTTATTCGAGATACTAGCAAAGGAGAAAACTTAAAATGGGCTAACTCTTTAAATGAAAATATTTTCTACCGTCGAGGAAGTCTTACCTGTTTATTGAATGTGCTTGCTATTCTCAGGATTGCTCCAGTTATCAAATTGATTGGGATAGATCTCAATAGAGGTGGTACATTCTTTGACTCAGAATTAAATCGATATCCAGAACTGATTAATCCTTGGGATCAAGAGGCTAAGGCAAAAAATGTTCATGCTACCGTAGGAGAAGTTTATGGATGGAAAGGTTCGATGTTAGACCACTGGCCTGACTTAAATAAAAACTTGGTTAATGCAGGAATTAAGGTCTATTGTTGCAATCGGGATAGTCTATTGGTTCAATCTGACCTTTCTGAGTATCGTCCCATTATCACCTAACTTCTATAGGCGTTAACTATTTACAGATATATGAGATTTCCATACTATATATTTAATCCCAACAATTCAGCGAATCTAAAATGGCGTATCAGTGAGTGGCGTCGATATCGCATAGCTTTTCGTAATATTCCATTGATCCCAGAAAAACCCAAGGCAAACTTCAGCTATGTTACTTTAACTTGCCGTAAGGATCTGATGATGAGTCGAGTAAGCCTTGAAACACTTGCTCGGCATAGCAGTGCTTTACCAGATTTATTCATTGCATATGATGAGTCACTAACAGAGTCTGAAGTAAAAGAGTTTTTTAGTTTTTGGCCAGGAAAAATATATTGTTTGGATCGCGTTAGTACAGCAGCGTTCCATGATGAAGCGGGATGGCCACTGTTAGCAGATTTTTGTCGTAAACATATCTTTGGTTTTAAATTTGCAGCATGTCTCAGAATTGTTCAGAAGAATCGATTACTCTACGCAGATAGTGATGTTTTATGGTTTCGTGATGTTGTTCAGCTAATGAATTGTTATTCAGAAAAAGCAATTTATGCAGCTCAAGATTATGCAAATTCTTACAATTTAAAGTTATTAAATAAGCTTCCCAATGCTCTTCAGGAAGAAATGTCGTATCCTCCCTTTATAAATGCTGGTTTTGCTATTTTTAATCGTTTTATATCTGAAATAGATAATTATCAAGAATTGCTTCTATATGCACTAACTGAAGATAAAATTCACCTTTTTAGTGAACAAACTTTGGTAGCAATTCTTGCAAAAACTGTTGGAGACACGATTCAAAAACAAGATGTGTACGTTGATAAAGACCGTCTCACTTATTGGATAGAGTCTTTTCATAATCAACCTTGGTCAGCCCGGCATTATGTTGGACCTATACGTCATCAGTTATGGATTGATGCAAACGCTGCACTTAATTGTTGATTGTCAATAAAATTTTTGATTGCCTGTATGTACTCAACTATCAAAAGTTGGCTAAAAAAAACTTACCTTATTCGTCAGGCTGATATTTGCTTTGATATTGCTTATTGGGCTTCCGCTCAGAACCTGCCAATCTTAGAGATACATAAACCTGTTTTGCCAGAAGTTAAGCCACATATCTATGGAGACAAAAAAGCAAAGCAAGAGTTTCAGTTGCATTTTGATGCTCTATCTCGGCCTCAGATTTTAGTTCCAATTGAATGGGCGACAGTTTGTGATAGTATTGGCTTTGTTAAACTTCCAGATAACAAAGTTTGTTTTCAAGGAAATTGGCATCTACCTTACTTAAAAAAACATATTGATAATCGGCAGATTTTTCAAAAAAAGCGAGTTTTAAGAGGAAACTTTTATTCTCTTTTATGCTTATGGGGTAATGAGTTTTATCATTGGTTTCATGATGTTTTGCCTCGTCTTGAATTTGCCTTGCCATATCTCCCTCCAGATACTAAATTTTTGCTACAAGAAAAACCTAAAGCTTACCAGTTAGATTCTCTTTGTGCTTATGGAATCACTCATGACAGACTCGAACTGCAGCCAAATAAAATAAATACAAAAGTTGAGACATTATATTTTGCGAGCCCACTGGGTCATACTGGTTTGGGTTCAGGGTCAGCATTGAAAGCTGTCGATCAGAGGATGAAAAGATTTTTTAAAATCGAAGTAAGTAATAATTTTCAAAGAATTTATATATCGCGGAGTCAAGCACGAACACGTCGCGTTGTTAATGAGAGATGCTTAGAACCTATCTTGCGACACCATGATTTTTCTATTTGTATTTTAGAAGATCTCTCTTGGAAGGATCAGATTAAATTGTTGAGCAATTCTTCAGCTATCATAGGTCCTCATGGTGCAGGATTTACTAATATGATTTATGCCCCTAAAGGAATATCTGTAGTGGAAATTACAACTAATTTACCAATTCATTACTTAATAATGGCAAGACAATTAGGACATAAATTTAGCAGGTTTAAAGCTATTCTTGTTTCTGAAAAGACATTACATCCAACTGATATGCATGTTGATATTAAGGCTTTTAGCAAATTGCTTAACTCAGTAGTTAAAAATTAATTTGATATTAGATAAAATCGCCAACTGGCTCGAATTTTAATGTGAATATACCTGCCTTATAAATTTGATCTATGGCAATACCTAATGAACGGTTGCAAACAAGTCCTGGGTAATTCTCGTTCAAAAGCCTACTGTAGCCTGATGAAAAATTAAATCACTATCATCTTTTTTAATGCTGATTTTGAATAAAAAACAAAAACCACGTATTCTCATTGTCAGTAACTTTTATCCGCCTGTCTTTTATGGTGGTTATGAGCTTGGCTGTGCTGAAGTTACTCAAGGATTGCGGGAGCGAGGTTTTGAAGTCGTTGTTTTGACTTCTTCCCATCGGCAGGAAGAATGTAAAGAGGAGGATAGTATTCTCCGAATTTTACCTTCCCTGTTTGGACGAAACTTGTCCCAATTTGGAGCGATTGATCGATTCAGGCAACTACTGATTCATGAATATGTGACAAAGCGTTCTTTCCTCGCTACACTGCGGGAAGTTCAGCCTCACCTCGTTTACTTTTGGAATCTCAGTGGATTATCCCGGTCTTTAGTAGAGTTCGCGCAGCTCAATCACTACTCTTGGGGCTTATTTATTTTTGACCATTTTTGGCGAGACCTCAATGTAGATGCCTGGTCGCGACATGTAACCACCCCTGCTAATAATCTGGTGCGACAGTTTAGCCGTCAATGTGTGCTTCAATTGGGAAAACTGATGGGTATACCGCCAGCACAAGCAATGATTTCTCCAGATTTTATACATTACCCGACTATTTATCTGCGCCAATACCATGAAGGCAAATCTTTGAATACTTCGGTCTGGCTCAAAACAGATTGGGGCATTAATACAGATTTATTTAAGCCACCCTCAACTCCTGCTGCCAATCCCAATCGCATACTCTATGTAGGTCAGGTCGCTGAGCATAAAGGCGTTCATGTTTTAATTCAAGCTTTGGGACAATTGCGAAAGCAGTATAACTTACAGAATCTGAAGTTGACCCTTGCAGGTCCTTGTCTTTCACCAACCTATCGAGCAAGGCTAGAAGAGCTTATTGCTAAATGTAGCTTAGGGGATGCAGTAGTTTGGTTAGGTTCGATGGAACGGTCAGCTTTGCCAGAAGTGTATGCCCAAAATTCCATCTTGGTATTTCCCAGCGTCTGGGAGGAACCCATGGGCATTGTGATTTTAGAGGCAATGACCGCTGGTTTAGCAGTTGTTGCATCCCGCACGGGAGGAGTGCCAGAACTCATTGATGATGGTACAAGTGGGTTACTATTTCAGCCTGGGGATGTGAAGGATTGTGCTGAGAAGGTGGGTCGATTGTTTGATCATCCTGGGCTACTTGCGAATCTCAGTCAGAATGCTCGTCGAACGGCCAAAACCCGGTTTCAATTTTCGCAGGTGCTTGATCGAATTAGTTCAGATCTTCTCAAACGATGCTCTATGTAGCAACCAAGATTGATATTTGAAAATTTCTCAGACTTGATGCCCTGCCTAGTGGTGGCTTCAGTCTCAGTATACTTAGAAGCGATCAAGTCGGATTGCTATCTTTTTTAATAATCTTAAGTTATTGTATATTTCTACTGGTTATGAAAATTGGTCTAACTATTAGAACGTTTTACCCAAAGTCCGGTGGACTACAAGCCCACGCAGAGAAATTAGCCCATAGATTGCGTGCTCGGGGACACGAGGTCACAATAGTGACGCGAGCCATTTCGCGCACCCCTTCTTACTGGGATACCTTTTTTTTTCTGAGTCCGTCTCTGAGCTTAAAGTGAGCGGTCTACAAGTTAACGTCCTCAGACATCCCAGAGTTGCGAATGTCATCATGTGGGTGGTTTCAAAATGCATTGGCCGTCCGAGTTTTCGCTCCCTAGGCATCGTCTTATTTGAGGCTTTATTTGCCCGACAGGCGATCGCTGCCCTAAGAGGAGTTGACGTCATCCACCACATTGGTCAGGCTCATGAGTTGATTGGGTTTGCAGCAGCGGCAGCCGCTCGCAAGTTAGGTGTGCCCTTTGTAATCCAGCCTACAGTACATCCAGGTCAATGGGGAGATTCACCCTTTGACTTCTATCTCTATCAACAGGCACAAGGTCTGTTTGCTATTACTAACTTTGAGCGTAACTTTCTAGAGTCTTGTGGTCTATCTGGTCCTTTTTTTATCGTTGGTAACGGTATCGATAATCGAACGGACGGCAATGCCAATCGGTTCCGGCAGAGCTACTCTCTTGAAGGACCCATTGTTCTATTTCTGGGCAGAAAAACACCAGATAAAGGCTATACTTTGCTCAAGCAGGCTTTTTCTCTCGTGCAGGCTCAGCGTCCGGACGCCAAGTTGGTTTGCATGGGCCCAACACCAGGGGAGCAACCGTCTCAAGTGTGTCTTGAAGTAAAGGATGGAGTTCTCGAACTGGGCTTTGGCTCGGAGCAGGATAAGCATGATGCTCTGGCAGCTTGCACAATGCTGTGTGTTCCCTCTGAAGGGGAGGCATTTGGCTTAGTTTATATGGAAGCTGGTCGTTATGCCAAACCTGTTATTGGCCGTCGGTTACCAGTTCTCGAGGAACTACTGGGGCGACAGGGTGCGGGTTTGTTAGTAGGCAGAGCCTACGGTGAGGGCAATCAGGTAGGTCTTGATGTAATAGAGCTGAAGGATGCCATACTTCAATTACTAAATGATCCTCAACTGGCTGAGCAGTTGGGTAAAAATGCTGATCAGGTTTCAGAAGCGTTTATCTGGTCTCGGGTGGTGACCCGGTTTGAAACCGCCTATCGTAATGCTGTTGCCAACAAGACAGTTAGCTTGGAGTGTCTTTCTCAGACAAATTAAGGATTTCGTGAAAATCAGTTATGCCTGATGTCAGTATTATTGTCCCTCTTTATAATAAAGCACTTTATATAGGTGCAGCAATCAATTCTGTCCTTGCACAAACCATTACTGATTGGGAACTGTGGGTCGTAGATAATAACTCTACAGATAACGGCTTAGAAATCGTCCAAAAATATTGTGACCCAAGAATCCATCTTATTTCATGTCCTAAACGTACAGGTGGGCCTGGAGCACCTCGCAACGTGGGGTTAAGGCATGCAACAGGAACCTGGGTCTTATTTCTAGATGCTGACGACACTATAGAATCGACTCATTTAGAAAATTTATTGTCGCCTGTTGAGGATCATCCTCACGCAGCTATCATTGCCGGACATTGGCAAGAATATGCTAATTCAAATCCACAACAGCGCACCTTGAAAGCACCTGCTGGCTATGATTCAACAGCTTTTGGCTTTCCTGATGGAGCAATTGCCTTTGCTTCCTGGGCAGTGCATTCAGCAATAGTTAGGCGAGATATTTTGCATACACCATTTATTTGGGTTGAAGCGCTTGACCGTTATATGAGTGAAGACACAGCCTTTTGGTTTCGCCTTACTTCTACATTCTCGGTAGCATATACTGCTAGCGCTGGTGCACTCTATCGCCAAGAAATTGAAGACAACCGAAATCAGCCAGATGTTCTGGCTTTATGGTTTCAATCTATGAAGGCAATTACTACCGCTAACATAGATTTTCTTAGTCAACAACAGCGATCGCTAACCGCAAAACATTGTGAAAGTCTCATGCGTCTCTACTCAGATATTTATCTGAAGGCACGACTACAAAATGACGCCACAACTGCTCATGAAGCAATGGAAATCGCTAAGGAATGGCTCAAAGAATGCTCAAAGCGAAAAGGTTGTAAGTCTTTGTCACTCAGGGTAAGGGAAGTACTAGGATTGCATCGATTCCTTTCTATCATGTATTGGCAACAAAATTTAGTCACAACAGTTAATCAGATTGCTATCAGCCAGGTTGGCTAACTCTCAAGCAGAAGCTACTGATTGAAGAATTAGGATTTAGCTTGGACGAAGCAAAAACACTTAACTTTAGGTAGCATCGCGGTTAAAAGATGACAAAATCATTACTAGTTGTTGAAGAAGCCCTCAGGGATCTCAAAGCCCACTGGTTTGAGTATATTAAAACCATTACTCAAGCTGCGGAAGCCCAGGGATGGCAAGTACAAGTTGCTGCTCACCACGATGTCGTTCCAGAAATTTGCCAAGAATTAAAAGTTTTTCCCCTGTTTCGTTACGCTCGATATCTAGACAACCATAAAAAAAAGTTACCGGGTGAGAGATATTATGGCTTTTTGCTTCATAGTTGGCGATGTTTAGTTGTGCTCGTGCCTCTACTAGGGAAACAGCCCCGTTATGAGCATATTTTTGTGCCTACGGTTTTGATACATCATCTGCTAGCTTGGTGGATGATTATGACATTTCATCCTCAAAGACCTCAGCATTTAACCCTATTCTTTGTGGCCAATCCAGGGATTTGGGATCGTAATACTCAGAAGTCAATCTTACCATCATCTCCTCTCCTGGGAATTCAAGGCTTCCTACTCCGCCGTTTTCAGAAGCTAGTGGCACAAGGAACAGTTACCTTGGCTGTGGAAACTAAGGGAGCAAAACGAGAGTTTGAGGAACTAACTAATTTACCGTTCCAGCTTTTTCCCCATCCTGTACCTCAGTTAATAGAATCTAGCCCACCATCACTTAGATTATCATCAAGCCAAGAGTTATCTAGTGCCCCCACCTTTGCTTGCTACGGTTTTGCGAGATATGAGAAGGGTTCTGATATGTTCAAAACAGCCATTGAGCAACTCTTGACTCCACAGCAAGACATTCCGGTTCAATTCTGTATTCAATGGGTTGAACCTTTTAGCTTACCTGATGGCAGTATCTGTGAGCCTGGTTCCCTACTGCGCCAACATCCCCAGGTGACAATAATTGATCGCCCTCTCCAATCCCATGACTATCAGACCTTACTGAGCAAGACCGACTGCATGATTTTACCCTACCGCAATAGTTCTTATCATGGTCGTGTTTCCCGGGTAGCCATTGAGGCGGTATGTTTAGGAATTCCCCTTATTTATACCCAAGGAGGTTGGTTAGAAGAGGTGATCGGGGAATTTGGTGTAGGGATTGGTATTCAAGATGAGAGCACAGAAGAATTAACTCAAGCAGTTATAACTATGTGGAAAAACTTTAATGAGTATGCTCAACTTGCTTTCAGGAAAAGGGCAAAAGCTCAACAATACTTCTCACCAGAAAATTTATGTCAGCAACTTTTGTCGCCAAAATATAGACCTAAAGAATGAAGTTACTTTACTATTCTCCTGCTAGCTATGGAGGACTAGCTGACTATGCCCACTATCAAGCTAATGCCCTTGTATCTGCTGGCGCACAGGTAACGTTACTGACTACGCCCAACTATCCCGTAGGTAGGGGAGAAGCCTATGAGATTGTACCTATTTTGGATGATACCACGGCAAGTCCTGGGGTGCATACACGAATGCCCAAGGTTCTTAAAGCAGGCTATCTTTCCTATAATCTGCTCAGCAATATTGCTAGATTAACCCGTTTTATTGAAGAAAATCGGTTTTCTCACGTCTTAATGGGTTCTTACCTGGAATACCTTGCGCCCTTGTGGGCCAATCACCTGAGGCGATTAGCTAATCGGGGAGTGGTATTCGGTGCAGTAGTCCATGATCCCGTGCGAGATTTTGTCCTGGGGCCTCAATGGTGGCATCGTTGCTCTATTGCAGCAGGCTATTCGTTTCTGCGGGAGGCATTTGTTCATGAAGCCATTGATCTAGATACAGTTAGCCCTATGCCTCAATTGCGCACAACTGTAATTCCCCACGGTATTTATGAATTATCCAAAGCAACTCAATCCAGGGAAAAAATGCGCAACTCCCTCAACTTACCTCCAGAAGCTAAGGTGATGTTGTCCTTTGGGCATATTCGTCCGAACAAAAACCTTGACCTGGTAATTGAGGCAATGGCTCGTGTCCCTGATGTATATTTAGTAGTCGCGGGAAAAGAACAGTCTTCTAGTCAGCAACTTGCTCGTCGTTATCAAGAATTAGCTAAGGAATTAGGTGTAGCAGATCGCTGTCGGTGGCAGATTGGCTTTATTCCCCCAGGGGAAATTCCCAATTTGTTTGACATGAGTGATTTAGTTTTATTGACTTATGATCAGACATTCCACTCTGCTAGCGGTGTTTTAAGCGTTGCCACACACCATCGTAAACTTTGCTTAGCTTCCAGTGGAGAAGGACCTTTGAAAGAGATGGTGCAAAAATATCAACTGGGATTGTGGGTTGATCCTGATAGTGTAACTGCGATTGTCGAGGGCTTAAAGTCATGGTTGGGAACAACAATCAAACCTTGCTGGGAAGAGTATTTTATGGACAATTCTTGGCAGGAAAATGCCCAGATTGTTCTTAGTGTTTTAAAAACTTCAACAAATCTGCGTATAAGTCCTAATCAGTGAATCCTAAAATTATTGCAGGTAGTCTTCTCAACTATCACTACAACCATTGGCTGAGTAACTGTCCTTCCCGTAAAATCCGCATTGCTTACCTAAAGGCATATTTAGCCAGGCTAGGAAAGGAAACATCGGTTCAAATGGGCTGTCGCTTTCTTAACGGACGTAAAGTCTATTTGGGCGATCGCAACGTAATTAACTTTGGCTGTTTATTGGATGGTCGCCATTATCAAATTCACATTGGTAACGATGTTTCTATTGGTCCAGAGGCAACCATTTTAACCTTAGGGCATGACCCCCAATCCCCTAGTTTTGGGGATCGAGGTGGAGATGTCATTATTGGCGATCGCGTTTGGATTGCTTATCGAGCTATTATTTTACCTTCAGTAAAAATAGGAGAAGGTGCGGTAATTGGTGCAGGATCAGTAGTTACTAAAGATGTGGAACCATACACGATTGTGGCAGGTAATCCCGCCCGATTGATTAAGAAGCGAAATCCATACTTAGACTATCACTTATACTACCAACCATGGCTCCTGTAAAAAATACCAAAAAATCTTTCGGCTATGGTCTTGTTTTATTTCCTTGGCTCGTAATTATTTTATTTTCACCAATTTTAGGTACTTTAGCAATTAACAAATATCCACGCAATGCCATCCTAGAAACATGGTCACATTGGGTCTCTGAACAACGCAATGCTACTGCTGTATTTTGTGGTGACTCACTAGCAGCTGGAGGGGGACATTGGGGTCCAAAAATTGGCATTGGGTATTTTACAACCCGGAATCTGGCTGGGAATGGATACACCATTCGACAAACTATTTCACAAGTTAAAAAAGCCAATATATACCAACCCAAATATATTATTGTTTCAGCAGGTACAAATGATGCATTTTCTATACTCGATGAACGTCAAACTATTGAAGATTCAATATTAGATCTTAGCAAACTAATCAATTCAACTCAATCTTCTCTAATTTTGACTCTTCCACCTCCCACAAGAAGACCTGAAGTAAACGATATTCTTATGAAACTGCGTGGAAAAATGATTCGTGTTGCTCAAGAATCTAATATTAAAATTATTGATTCTTGGTCAGAATTTATTGATGATGAAGGTTTACTAAAAAAAGAACTGACAACAGATGGTACACATCTAACTGATCAAGCCTACGAGATTTGGTCACAAAAAATCCAGAATCAGATGCTCTAGAAAGATTCAAATTACTATCAAAAAAAATGGAATTATCATATTTAGAATTTTGCCCAAGTCTCAATAACATTATCGCAACGGGGAAAAGTATTGATGAAAATAACAACACTATCCCTGTGTCAGGTTTATCAAGTATTAACAATATCAAGGTGCTGCGAGAAATTATTCTCGCTAAACGTCCCCATAAAACGCTAGAAATCGGCTTAGCTTATGGAGGAAGTGCACTAGCTATTCTGGCAAGTCTTCAAGAAATTCACAAAGATAACAACTTTCTGCATACAGCCATAGACCCTTTTCAGAAAAAATCTTGGAAAAATAGTGCCCTGACTGTGTTAAAAGCAGAAAATCTAAGTCAACAATTTAGGTTTATTGAAGATTTTTCTTATTTAAGCTTGCCTCAACTAGTAAAATCAAAAGAAAAATTTTATCTGATTTATGTTGACGGATCCCATTTGTTTGAAGACGTATTTATAGATTTTTATTATTCCACACTTTTACTTGAAAAGGACGGAATTATTCTGTTTGATGATTGTGCTGATAGCCATGTCAGAAAGCTAATTAAATTTATCAAAACTAACTATTCTGATTTACTAGGGAGCTTTTCTTTAGAAAAATATACTCAGAAAAGTTTTCTGAAGAAAATAGTGAATAGATTGGGATACAGACAAATGGAGGCTTTTAAACGGATTGGGACTCCTCCAAGAGGTGCTGAAGCTTGGAATTCAAAATTGAAATCATTCTAGTCTAATTATCAATAATTTATCACAATAAACTTTGCAGGTACAAATCTTTTTCCCTCAATAATTGTGTTTAAACAATCTCATCAGTGGATCTGCTGTCAAATCGGAGCAAGAGAACATTACGCAATCCCCAGATCCCTACATCAACAGGGTAACCTATCTCACCTAATCACAGACGCCTGGATTACTCCCCAATCTCCCCTCAACTATCTACCCAAAAACCTGCTCACCAGTTTACGCGATCGCTTCCACCCAGATCTTGCTCAAGCATCCACTCACGCCTTTACCAATTCCTTAATTCAGCTAGAAATCCAGCAACGTCTGCAAAAAGTGCGTGGCTGGGAACAAATTATTGCCCGTAATCACTGGTTTCAACAAAACGCTGTCAACTATCTGGCAAAAATTGCTCCAAAATTTAATCAACCTCCCATCCTCTTTACTTACAGCTACGCAGCCTTAGATCTATTACAATTTGCCAAAGCTCAAGGGTGGCGCACTGTCCTCGGACAAATAGATCCAGGAATTGTGGAAGAAAAAATTGTTGCCCAAGCCCACCGCCAATATCCCCATTATCAATCAACCTGGCAACCAGCACCGCCGGACTATTGGACTAACTGGCAAAAAGAATGTCACTTGGCAGACCGGATTGTAGTTAACTCCACCTGGTCTAGCCAAGCCCTACAACAAGTTGGGGTACCCTCACAGAAAATTGCCGTAGTTCCCTTAGCTTACCAAGCACCTACCGCATCTCAAGGCTTTGTGCGCACCTATCCGGAACACTTTTCCCCTCAGCGTCCCCTGCGAGTGCTGTTCCTCGGACAAGTTATCCTACGTAAAGGTATCTTTCCCCTGCTGGAAGCAGCGAGATTATTACAACAGGAACCCATTGAATTTCAGATTGTAGGATCCCTAGGGATTACCCTCACCCCAGCCCAACAAAACTTGCCAAATGTGCGCTGGATTGGTTCCGTTCCCCGCAGTAGCACCAGCCAGTATTATCAACAAGCGGATGTATTTCTCTTCCCTACCCTTTCCGATGGCTTTGGTTTAACTCAACTGGAAGCTCAAGCTTGGAAATTACCCCTGATAGTGTCCCGATTTTGTGGAGAAGTGGTGAAAGATCAAGAGAATGGCTTGATCTTACCAGAGGTTTCAGGAGAAGCGATTTCTCAAACCTTGCAATGGTGTCTTAGTCACCCCCAACAATTGCAGCGCTTTTCCCACCATCAAATAAATTTCTCTCAATTTAGTTTGCTTCAACTCCAACAAAAACTGCAACATATAGGGTTTGTATCTGGGTTGTGAACATAGGATTGATGGCAAAAGGGAGCAGGGAGCAGTGAGCAGGGAGCACTATGAAAGAGCTTAGAGGATTTTTTGGTGTTATGAGAAAGCGATGCAGCGCGGTCTTGGGGGTTCCCCCCATGAGCGACTGCATCAAGACACAGCAAGATTCTTCATAACCTATTTATATAGCGTTTCTCATAGCTATGAGGTACACATTCTTTTTTCCCTCTTGCTAGCATGCCTATTGCTAGCATGCCTATTGCCTCTTACCTCTTACCTCTTACCTCTTACCTCTTGCCTCTTACCTCTTGCTAGCATGCCTATTGCTAGCATGCCTATTGCCTCTTGCCTACTCCCTACTCCCTACTCCCTACTCCCTACTCCCTACTCCCTATTCCCTACTCCCTATTCCCTGTTCCCTTTGCTAGAGTTTTGATTAATGACTGATTCTGTCGGGTTTCCCGAAGACCTTGTCCCTATTTATGTCATGGCTTCAAGCATACTTTTTATCTTAGTCATTGAAGCGTTTTTAGTCAGAGACAAACGAGCTTGGAGTATTCCCGCCCTGGGTGTGTATGCCACTATTGGAGCCTGGTATTTTGTAGAACTATTTTACACGCCTGAGAACTTTCTTCAGTTTGATTCATTAATCCTCGAAAAATGTTATTGGCAAATTATTATTTTTTTAATAAGTTTTCGCCTATTCATCCCTTCCCTTTCTCGCCGATTTATCAATAAATATCATACTGTTTTTAAATTTACTACTTTTAATCCTGAACAACTTTTAATAGTTTTAGCCTTCGTTTGGCTAGTTTTATTAGCATATGGAGTTAGCCGTGTCAACGGAAACATTGCCGCTGCTTTATTTCCGGTATTAGCTCGTCGAGGAATACAAATGTGGGGCAGGAGTGCTACTGGTGGTGGTGGTGGATTTATTGTTTCCTCTGCTGGTTATGTTTATACCCTAGTTTGTGCCTTCTTTGGTGTACTTTTGCCCCTCCCAATGCGAAAAATATTTAAATTTTTAAATATTTTAATTATCGTGATTGCACTGCCCTATTTTATTTTCCTGGGAGCCCGTAACCAGCTTCTAGCAGTGATTATGCCAGGCTATTTTAGCTATGCGTTATTTTCCCGAGATCCGCTTTGGAAAAAGGCATTAATTAGCATGGCTACTTTTTGGGCTATTAATGAATTGATGACGTTAATTATTACTTATCGTAACATTGGTTTTATAGGATTATTTAATCCAGATTTTGCCCCGCAATTCCAAGAAGAAGTAGAGGAAGAAGGGCACTTGGGATTAAATATGCTAGAAGAACTATGTTATATCAATCAATTTTACCAAGAAGGAAGCCTAAAATTAACTTACGGAGGTCGCTATTTCGCAGAAGCAGCTAATATAATTCCTAGAGCAATCTGGCCTAATAAACCTCTAATTGGAATTGACTATGCTATCTTACGGGGATTTGGTGGTGCTGATAATGACATTGGGGTATTTGCTACGGTTTCAACTGGATTAATTGGACAAGGTTTTTTTAATTTTGGTCCTATTTTGGGACCAATGGGTGCAGCGGTTTTAATGGCTAGCTGGGTGAGTTTTATGAGTAGGCTTTGGAAGCAGCAATATTCCACCTTGCGGTTAGGATTATTTCTGATTTGTTTAGGGCTAACGTTTAACTTAGGTCGAGAATTTACTCTACTGGTATTATGGCCTGCTTTGTTTGGATATGTTTTTGTGCTTATGGTAGAACGCTACGGATCCAAAAAAGCTAAGGGAAGATTTATGTCTACGTCGTAAGCTTTAAAAACTAAATTTAATTATCAACCAAATTCATATAAATAGATTTTTTTTTGCCAAAATGAAGCAACGATTTATTACATTAGATGCAGTTAAGGTATTTGCTGCTATTTCCATCGTCTGGCTTCACACAGTTAGTTCGCCTCAACTTGGCTTTACCTCTGTGCTAGGAAGGTTTGCTGTACCTTTTTTTACATCTACAGCTGTTTTTATTATTTTTACTAAAGTAATCCAAAAACCAACAGTTAGTTTTACTGACTACACCATTAGCCGATTCAAGAGAATTTATATTCCTTTCTTAATCTGGTCGATTTTATATTTGTTAATTAGATATTTAAATTGCTGGATTACAAATTTGTGTACAAGTATTAATATTAAGTTAGAGTTTTTATGGACAGGAACTACTCATCATCTTTGGTTTCTACCTTTTATATTAGTAGTATCTTTGGTAACATTTTTATTGGCAAAGTTCGCTTATAAGCATCCTAAAAGTAAATCTTGGTTAGCAATAATAGCATTAATTACTGGAATAGTAGTCTTAATCAAACCTAACTATAACTTAATCAATCAACTTGGCTATACAGTTTCTTTATCCTATCAGA
>NZ_JAAHIE010000146.1:0-14682 GCF_010671945.1 Moorena sp. SIO4E2 | reverse complement strand
ACAACAAAATCAAAGCGACCACGAGCATCTTCCAGCAAATGCTTCATTTCACTCGATTCTAGGATCCCCGCAGCTTTGCGCAGGGGCCCAAGACTAGGGAGAATGTAGAGATTTTCAAAATCTTGGGCTAAATGAATACATTCACTCTTAGAGCCATAGAAGCGCAAAGGTTCCAGTGGAGCGTCCATCAGGTGAATCACTTCTTGAGCTTGAGCTACAGAATGCGATCGCAAATCCCCTTCTACCAACAGAGTACGCATACCGGCTTGGGCAGATGCGATCGCTAAATTGTAAGCCACGATCGTCTTTCCTTCATTCCCTGCCGTACTAGTCACCAACACCACTTTTACCGCAGGTTCCTCCCGCAGACGAAGATTAGTGCGGAACCGTTCGTAGAACTCCAACTCCAAAGCCTCTGGTTGGGTTATTATCGCAGCTTCACCCCGGTAGGACTTGAGGCCGATTGTCGGTAAATCCCCCAGTAATGGCACACCATTGTCCCGAAGTATGGGCTTAACATCCTCTGGCGTGTATAAAGTATTATCCAGGGTTGATAGCAGCAGAATCACACCAGCACCTACAACAATACCGATTACACCACCTATTGCCAAAGTAACGATCGGATTACTTTCTGTCTGGGCCTGAAGTGCTCTCGGTTCTGAAATCCCAGCGATCGCAAGACTACTCTCAGTCTCCGCCTCTGCTATTTTGCTATCTGCTAATGCCGCCTGCAACCGATTGTAAAATTCCTGCTTAAAAGCAACTTGCTGAGCCAGTCGCCCTCGCTCCAGCTGCTTATTGGGCAGCTGCTGATATTGCTGTCTTAGTTCTTTTTCCGTTCTTTGGGTAGCTGCCAACTGCCGTTGAAGTGATTCCCGCTGGGTTTGCAGAGCTACCAACTGATTAGCCAGTGCCTGCCGTGCTGGGTCCAGGGTACTGTCTTGGCGGATTTGACTGGGCAATGGAGAGGTAAACCCATTACCACCGAGAACTTCAGCCGCACGTGCCTGAAGTAAGGTCTCATAAGTCTGTTGCTGTTTGCGCAACTCAATCATAGTTGGATGTTGCGGACGCAACTGCCCCTTGAGCAGTTCCATCTGTGTCTCAGTATCCAGAATCTGAGCTCGCAGACTAGCAATAATCGGGTCAGCACTAAGGGCAGAAGACGTGTAAGCTTGGTCAGGGGTCAAACCTAGCCGTTCGATTAGGCTAGAATATTGAGCCTCAACCCCCTCTAGCTGTATCTCGAGACTACGTTGTTGCTGTTGGCTACCAGTAATTCCACCCACTAACGTCCCATCTTGAGCAGCAAATAAAGCTGGTCCTTGTAGGCGGTCATACTGTTCCAGTTTTTGTTCCGCTTCCCTTAGTTCCGCCTCCGCCTTAGGTAAACGTTCTTCTATCACTTCAATAATCCGTCTTAGTTGTGATGTGTTGATAAAACGGCTCTGTTCCACCATTTTCTTCATCAGCATGTCAACGATGGCTGCAGAAATTTCCTTATTCTTATCCCTATAGATTACCGAAATAAATTGTGCTCCTTCTGCTTTTGGCAATTTCACCTGTGTATTTTTAACAATGTCTTTGGAGCTGACTTGCATCCCAGCTGCTACTTCCTTCACCACATTGTCTGCCAGCAGCGTTCCCTGTGTCAGCACTTGTTTACCTTGTTCTGAAATCTGTACCCCTGTCTGGGAAAATACTTTCACAGGAGTGGTATATATCAAGCGACCTTCAGCTCGGTAAATCGGAGGTGGCGTTGGCTGTATAGCCACAATCCCGGATATGCCAGTAATCAGGAAAAACGTGGCAAAGCCGATTAACTTATGCTGATTGAGAGCAATCAGGTAACGTGTGACAAAAGGGGGAGTCATAAGTTGTTTCCGCTATTGTTAAGGCAGCAGTCATAGAAAAATCCTGTAGCCTATTCCTATTTTTACCGCTGAGTCAACAGGGACTCTGAGCACCAGTTACAAACCGAGACAGGTAGTGGAGTTTTCTGTCCATTCATTAAGGTATCCGGAGATTTTCGTGCTGTCGATGGAAAAGCTAACACACCAGGGGAGAGGTACCATGGATTTCTGCTCCTGTCATACCCAAACCTTATCAAAACAGTTCTGGTATTTCCTCAAAAAACCTCCGGAATCCCAGAAAATCGTTGAAGGGTCGAGTCACTAGACTCAGAGCGGCAGAAATCTTAGCAACAAGACTTCGACCCACCACGATCACATCTTCATCTTGAAGTGGCACGTTTTGGGAAACATCACCCTTTAGTAGCTTTTCTCCGTCTAGTTTTTGAGTCACCGCTTTGCCCTGTTCTGGATCAAAACGAATTAAGGCAATGCTATCCAAGTCAGCATCATCTGGGTTAGGAGAAATTGCTGTTAAGGCATCAATAAACGTACTACCATTAGCTAATGTCAAGTTGCCAATCGTCCCATTAGGATAGCTCAACACTCGAACGCTGATTTGTTGTTGAGCTAGGTTAGAACGAGCTACCAGCTGCCTATCATAATCGGTAGTATTACCCACCTCCAACTTTCGCACAATAATAGCATCCCCATCCCGGAGGTTCAATTCCGATGGAGTTGTCCCATTTTGCAGCGGTGTCAGCAAGTCAATTTCTCGCTCAATGATAGAATTATTCACCACCGACTTACGACGAATCAAAATAGTCCGCAAATCAGCAATGGTAGTCGTACCACCCGCAGCAGTAAGGGCTTGATTCGGTTGAGTTCCTGCTGGCAGGGGGTAATAGCCTGGTCGAAACACCTCACCACTCACCGTAATCTGAACAGCCGGTGTACTCAGTAGGCTCACAACTACTTCAGGATCAATCACAAATTCATTTAAGACCTTTTGAATTAAATCTTGAGCCGCCTCTAGAGTAAGTCCCACCACTCGTAGCTTACCGAACAGCGGTACCACAATATTTCCGTCAGAATCAATAGCACTTTGAAAAGCCAGATTCGGAAAGTTTGTCACACTCACTGCGATTACATCTTCTCGCCCTAGGTAGTGGCGATTAAATTCATCAGATGGACTCACCTGTGACAGAGTCTCTGGGTAGCCCAAAGGAGGTAACATTTCCTCCAACTGTTCCAATGGATTCTCCTCTGAGACCGGTTCAGGGTTGCTCAACGGTGGTGGCGGTGGCAACGTTTCCGTTACCTTTATGGTCTCAGGAGTGGTCTCAGGGGTGGTCTCAGGGGTTTCCAGTTCAGTCCTTTCCCTTTCCCCTGATTCAACAGTTTCCGTTGTTTCCCGTTCCATGGAACTAAACGTAGGCAACTGAGCGCGATCGCTAATCCCATCCCCAAGATTTTGCACCGATGTCGGTAAATTTCCGACAAGCTTAGCCCAACCAGGGCTAAGCCAGACTCCAGAACTAACCAGCCATAATAATACGGTACCCCCAAACAAAGATAAAGTAAGAACTTGGTTGCCAAACCTGTGGGTGTCAGTTGTCATGTTCCAATGGTCAAATATAATCTCAAGTCTGAAATCTCAAGTCTGAAGTGGCAAGTCTAAAATGATAAGTCTGAAGTGGCAAGTCTGAAGTGGCAAGTCTGAAGTGGCAAGTCTGACGTTTAACTTCTTGTTGTGGATAAACTTTTTAGTCAACCCTAAGTGTTCCAGCAATAAATCCATTTCATCCTTTATCCTTGATCCCTCATCCTTGAGCCTTCATCTTGAATCCTTCATTCTTCATCCTTCATCCTTGAGCCTTCATCTTTGATTGTTGATCCTTCATACTTTGTATACTACTAGCTTCCTCAGCCAAAGGATCGCTCATCAAAGCAGTTTGAATCATTTTACTGAGAGATTCGGCTATTGGCCTAGAATTTTCAATATCACCCAAAGGTTCTATGGGAATTTGGATATTCACCGCAACCCAAGGCACCCGTTTGCGATGTAACTGGGCCAGTTGATCAACCCAGAACCAACGGCTAGGAGCAGGATTACCACCCTCTGGCCAGGCATACCATTGTACTATCGCGAAGGTTTGTCGCTGATTCCAGGCACGAAAGAAACGGGCGTTAACAACACTTTTGGGGTGGCTTTTGGGCTTGGTTGTGATGGTCGGATCAGCCTGGGTCTTCCCCTCAACATCAGATGTGTTGACCACAAACTTGATTTGGCTATAAGAATCGATCTTCCATTGTCCCGATCTTTGTCTCATAAATCCGCTAATATCTTCCCATTCTACCTGTGGCTGGGATTTAGGACCATTTTGGGGAAGCAAAAATAACCACACTGGTTTTTGTTGATCCTGCTCTATGAACTGCAAAGACCATTTATGGCCGCCAATCCTGATGGTTTGTTGCTTAACAGTTTGCCAGTCAGATAGTTCTATTCCTGTCTTGCGGATAGCTTTTATCTTTTGGAGGTTAGTCACTGGTGGCAGTTTTGCCCAAGGCCAGTTTCCTGTCCAGTAACCCGGTACTGCTCCCATTATTACCAAGACTAACAGCAACACCAGTAAGACTCCCCTGGAGATTTGCCAGGGCTGGATTAACTTTATTAAACTTACTGATTTCATCATTCTATAGCCTTTATCAGACTTATGAGGTACACATAATTTTTTTCCCTATTCCCTGTTCCCAGATCCGCTGTTCCCTAAAATCCCAAAATTGTGTACCTCACCCAATTAAAAACTATAACGTTTAATCTTCATTGTTAGCCAAGGGAGTCAAGTTTGGTGTCTGAGGGAAAGTATTTTTCAATGAACTTCATTAATAGAACCAGCATCACTAACATCATGGCTGAATAGAGGTCACCGCCCCAGCTTTCATGGAGCCAATGAAATGCGTTATCTTGTCCACTGCCATGGAAAAAGGTAAGCACACTATTGCGGACAATATTAGCACTAACACTTATAACCACCGCACCAGATAACAGCCAAATAGTCTTTAGGCGTGACTCAATAGCACCGCTCCAGTAAAGCAACATCAAACTCACATACAGGCAAGTAAATAACATCTTAAGACCAGCACAGTGGGGCGCTACCTCAACAATTCGTTCACTTACGAACAAGTTAATCCCTTCCAGTCTGACATTCATCCCAAACTGAGTCAGAATAAAGGCAGCCATGGCAGCAATAAAGCGTTGTAGGGGCAAGATATAAGGTTCAATCAAATAGGGAACTGCTGTTGGAGTTGCCAAAGCCACTAGCAGCAGGGGAAAACTTTGTAGCTTAAAGCCACCAATCCCTTTTAACCATAGGCTCATACCAGCTAAAACCATGGGAAACGATAAATTTACCAGTTCTGATTGACCGCTAAGATAGCTTACTGCTCCAATTATCAGTAAGACTACACCAAAGGGATGGGCTGTATCAGTCAGCTTATGCCACCGTCGTCGGTTCGTCCAGACAATATGGGCAGCAAACGGTAGCCCAATCAAACCATGGCTAAAGTATTCATGGGTAATGCTGATACTTTTGTTGAGCCAGCCATTATACCAATGCATCAGCACAGGACCATAAATAATGACTAGTAAAACGATGATACAACCGTCCAGTAGATAGCGATCAATGGCAATAGGAATTTTGCGTCCAATTTGCATAGTTTAATGATTAATAACTAATGGCTCAAGCACGCCTAATAAATTAGCTAACCCATCAACAACCTGCTCAATCTGCTCCTTGCTCAAGTTGGGATAAATTGGTAGAGATAAAATCTCATTGCACAGAGCTTCGGCATGGGGAAAGTCACCGGCTTGATATCCCAAGTATTTGTAAGCTGGCTGGAGATGGCAAGGAATTGGATAATGAATACCGGTTTGAATTCCCACTGAGGCCAGAGCATCCTGGATGCTCTGTCGGTTAAAGGGACATTGTTGACCCACCCTAATCACATAAAGGTGGTAGACATGACCTGACCCGCTGTGGTTTTCTATGGGCACAATCCCGTGACCTTCCAAAGCCTTGAGTAGATTGTCGTACTGCCCAGCTGCCCAGTAGCGTGACTGGTTCCACTCAGTCAAATAAGGCAGTTTGACATTGAGGATAGCAGCTTGTAACGTGTCTAAACGGCTATTTTTGCCGATATCGGTATGAAAATATTTGCGAGGTGCCCCGTAATTGCGAAGCGATCGCACTTTTTCTGCCACAGTAGCATCATTAGTGATTACCATGCCACCGTTACCAAAGGCACCCAAGTTTTTACTGGGGTAGAAACTAAATGCTGCCGCCTTGCCCACAGAACCAGCATAATAATCCTCTCGCTGTGCTAAGTGAGCTTGTGCTGCGTCTTCAAAAATCAGTAAGTTGTGGGCATCAGCAAATGCGATTAACTCACTCGGGGATACCATCTGACCGTAAAGGTGCACAGGGACAATTGCCTTGGTTTTGGCTGTAATGGCTTGTTTGGCAATATTGAGATCAATTAGGGCAGTAAGGGGGTTGCAATCCACCAAAATTGGCGTAGCACCAGCAGCTATGATCCCAATCACTGTAGCGATAAAAGTGTTAGCAGGACAAATCACTTCATCCCCAGCACTAATGCCACAGGCTTGTAATCCGAGTGCGATCGCATCGGTGCCAGATCCCACCCCGATACCGTATTGGACACCACAAGCAGCCGCAAATGCTGTCTCAAAATTCATCAAGGCTTTACCAAGAACAAAATCTCCCTGCTGCACTACAGATTGAATTGCCTGGTCTAGCTCAGTTTGAATAGGTCGGTGTTGTTGAGCTAGTGAAACGAAGGGAACTTTGACCGGAACTTGGTAACTCATCTATTTGTATAGGAATTGATAGTACACTGTATCAGGGTTAACAGCAAAGATTCACATCATTCTTCTCTTCTTGAATGTAAGTCGAATTCCACATGAGTTAACACACTATAACTGTCAAGATTTCGTAAAGTTTTAGCCACTGGTAGGAGTGAGGAATTGGGGCTTTGACCATAGCAGAAGTTCACTGACTCTCGGAACATGGTATATAGATAAAGCGATCAGCCAATGAGGTGTAAGCTTAAGAGTTTTCGTGGTTTGTCCGCCATTGTCCCATCCCCGGTTTACCCATCCCTACCGTTCTTGATTACAGCGTTCCCAAAACCATCGTGGCATGACACATCATCACCAAAAACCATCAAACATCTTACCCAAAAGTGGGCTTTTACTTTACTTTAGGGGGAATTGGGTAAGATTTTATGGTTCTGAATTCCTCTGGTTTACCAAACTTAGTCATGAAGGAGTGCTGAGTACAGAGTGTGGTGAATATCCCCTGCTGACCAATCCGGTTGCTTCGCGCTTATTCGTTGGACTAAGCACCGTGCTGTTGCGGACGCTTATTTTTGTAAGCCTGGGTCTTATCTTCCCTTTTCTTTACCATTTCTTCACAAATTTCTTCACAAAGTCTTTACTGATTTTTTATTTTGGGCTAACCACTTAAGTCAAGATAGTTAGGAGACCCCTTTCCTTGATAGCCTGATTCCAAATCCATGTTTATAGCCCCCTATCTTGATGCACTAGCTGATGGGGGTTTCCACATTATTTACCAAAACTAGCTCCTAGGTAGGTAAGGGATTTCAGATTTCTCGATAGAGTGTTATAAGAATTTTACATTTTCACATTTGATTAACATAATCTTTAAAATTATATAATTGAAAATTAATAGCTGTTTCTGATAAGCTTTCCGGTAGTTCCTTTAGAAAAACAGGTAGTGGGGCATGGTAACATAGCTCGAATCAATTTTTTCCTATGGTCTTATAGAGTTTCCATTTTATTTTTGAACAAAGCACCCTCTTGAAATAATACTTTCAGCTAGTTTGGCGTTCACAACTCATTTATAGCTATATATAAAATATATACCCTTATAATATAGAGATGCATCGCTATGAAAACATCAACACTTAAAAAAGTATCTAAAATTACAGCAGGAGTGCCATTTATGAATCTATTTACATCGGTTATGTATCTGCCTACGAATCTAGTGGTCAGTGCAGTTAATCCCTTAAAGTATCCAGAGAGTAATTTATTTAAATAAATCTTGGCTTCATTTTTTTTATTTAGCGCAAATTTATATCGTTATGTAATGGTATTTTTACCAGAGTTATCATCAATAATCAAGAAGGTAGCATACCAAGTATTTATATTATAAAATTGACGATGGCTAAGATGGCATCAGGAGTCCAACCAGTGAGTATGATAGTTTTGATACCTATATGAATAGAACCAAGAACAGGGAATGATCAGCTGGAGCTATCCTAAGCCTGAGGACTAATTATTGCCTGCTAAAGAAGGTCATAATAATTGAGTTTTTCTGTCTGTATTCTTAGAGATAAGAGCGCCTAAGCGCGTCTGTCTAACCTACTGCTCTATTGAGAGTAATAGCTTTTGGTATATTCGGTGTTGGTTCAATGCATAAGCATCAACAGACAAAGCCGATTGAGTATCTAGTCATCAAGGCTATAACGTCGAAAATTAAACCAAACGCTTTGAATGAGTAAAGTTTAAATTTTTCTCTTAAAGGTGAAAATTCAAACAGTAAAGTATGTAGGGTAATTAGACACCAGTTGCTAAGTAACTGATAGATAGAACTAACTAGATATAGTGTTTCTCAATGAATTGTAAAAAGCGATGCATCGCTTGTCCACCTGTCAAATCTTAACTTGACAGACTACTCGCTCTACCAATAACGTTCATGCGCATATTAATCTACTCCTATAATTATCATCCTGAACCCATAGGCATTGCCCCATTAATGACGGAACTAGCAGAAGGTTTGGTCAAGGCAGGACATCAAGTACGAGTCGTCACTAGTATGCCGAACTATCCCCAGCGCTGTATCTATGATAAATATCAGGGTAAGTGGTATCTGACTGAAGAAAGAAATGGAGTAATAATTCAACGCTCCTATGTCTGGATTCGACCAAAGCCTGGTGTAGTGACACGGATACTACTGGATGGTAGCTTCGTGGTGACTAGTTTGATTCAGGCTTTCCAGGGCTGGCGACCTGATGTAATTCTGCTGACAGTACCGTCGCTGCCGGTTAGTGTGCCAGCTGCTTTACTCGGTTGGTTGTACAACTGCCCAGTATTACTGAATTTACAGGATATTTTGCCAGAAGCTGCTGTACAGGTTGGTCTAATTAGAAACAAACTAGCCATCCGTATCTTTGAAGCTTTAGAGAAGTTTGCCTACCACACTGCTCATAGAATCAGTGTTATTTCTGAGGGATTCGTTGACAATTTAGTCAGTAAAGGAGTACCTAAAGACAAAATTACCTGTATCCCCAACTGGGCGAATGTTAATGTTATCCGTCCCTTACCCAAAGAAGGAAATTCGTTTCGCACTGCTTACCATCTTGATGGCAAGTTTGTAGTACTGTATTCCGGTAATATTGCCCTGACTCAGGGATTGGAAACAGTAGTGAAGGCGGCTACTCTGGTCAGGCATATTCCAGAAATTGTCTTCGTCATTGTTGGAGAATCTAAGGCTCTACAGCAGCTACAGCAAGACTGTCAGACTTGCAAGGCTAGTAATGTCAAGCTTTTACCTTTCCAACCCCGAGAGAAGTTACCAGAAATGTTGGCAGCAGCAGATATAGGTTTAGTTGTGCAAAAGCGTAACGTTGTTTCCTTTAATATGCCCTCAAAAATTCAAGTGCTATTGGCTTGCGGACGACCCATCATTGCTTCTGTGCCTTTGAATGGAACTGCAGCGCGAGTTGTTCGAAAAAGTGGTGGCGGTGTAGTGGTACCACCACAACAGCCCCAGGCTTTAGCATCTGCAATTGTCGAATTGTATGAAAATCCTGAGCAGGGGGTATCTCTAGGTCAACAAGGTAGAAAATTTGCTCTGAAGCACTTCGCCTATCAAAACGCTCTCAACCGCTATGAAGCACTATTAACTCAAATTACTAAGAAGCCTAACCATAATTCACTGATTGAATTACAGCAGTTTTCAGATTTATAACCTAGGTCAGACCAGATAAACCAAATCAGATCCTGTCCCGTGGTACGTGGTAGTGTTCACCGATACTACTGGACTGGATCTCATCATCCAATTGGGAACTTCTATATATTTATATGTTTTCCCCTTGGCCTTTTACACCCAAGCCTTTTGACTTATTTCGTGCTGCTTCCAAGAGTAAACGTTGCTCAGCACGAGTAATTGCCTGGTAAGTCGCTTCCACATCTTTAACATCAACAGAAATCGAAGTAATTCCCCACTGCACCAACAAATCAATGAGTTCCGGATCCTGAACCGTAGCTTGACCACAAATTGAGCAAGGAATACCAGCTTCCTTTGCCATTTCGATTAATTGCTGAATTGCTTGCTTGACCACTGGATGGCACCCTGCCACCAGTGTTTCCAACTGCCTCTGTTCCCGATCAGCTCCTAGTAAAAGTTGCGTCAAATCATTAGTACCAATAGAAATTCCTTGAACACCTGCTCTAACATAGTCTGGTAGCAGAAACAACACAGATGGTACTTCTGCCATAATCCAAAGTTGAAAATCAGGATTATCAGTAAGTCCTACCTGTTCTACCCGACGGCGGCAAAAGGTAAACTCTTCCACAGTACGTACAAAGGGCAAAATCAGCCGTAAATTCCTGCAGCCGTAAGCATAAACCTCCTGTAAAGCTGCCAGTTCTACATCAAAGCTAGCTGGGTCACTCAGATAGCGACGAGTGCCACGTAGACCAAGCATCGGGTTAACTTCCGCTTCCGTTACCAGGTGATCCCCACTCAGGGATGGAAATTCATGGGAGCGCCAATCCGTGGAGCGATAAAATACAGGACGTGGTGCCAAGGTAACCGTAAATTGAACAATTAACTGAGCCAAGCGTTCTACCAACTCATGTTCATTGCCCTGTCTGTGCCACTGACTGGGGTGCAGATTATTCAAAATCTCCAACATCATCAGTTCTGAACGCAATAACCCCACTCCATCCACTGGCAAACCCACAATTTTTTCTAGGGAGTCCCGCTGGCTAAGATTAACCAATAGTTGAGTAGCAATGGGGAAAGTATTTTGAAAGTTAGAAGGTTGAAAGTTTACTTTTGCTTCCCTTTCTCTTAATCCTGAGCCATGCAATTTTTCAACCGGAAACCCTTGCTTAGTTCCTAGCCGATAAACTTCCCCCTGTCCCCCATCCACGAGTAGAGACTCCCCAGTTTCTACAATTTGGGTAATACCAGCCGCACCCACAACACAGGGAATACCAAGTTCTCTAGCAATAATCCCAGCATGACTAGTTATCCCTCCTTGTTCAGTAATAATAGCGGCTACGTGCTTGAGCCCAGGTAGCCAGTCAGGAGAAACACTTTGGGCAACCAAAATTCTACCAGAGAGGATTGCTGAGACGTTTTTGCCCTCACCCGATATCACATGAGCAGTGGCTTTAACTCTTCCTGGTGCTGCGGGTAATCCTCTCACAAGCATAGGCGTGATGGATGGGTTGACAGTGTGTTCACTAGAGTTGCTCCCAATGGAGTCCGATGAGGCTTCAAGCACATTGGGTCGGCTACTCACTTGTACAGACGTAAACAGCTTGCCGTAGGAAGTAGTAGAACCAACAGAGTAAGCTACATTGGAAGCATGATGTAACGGTTCAACCCTCAACTGGCTAGCATCCCACTTTTGCCCAGTTTGAGCACTAAATTTCGTAATTTGTAACTGTGGTTCTGAGTTTTCTGAGGTTTGCCATAGTGTCCACTCTAGGGAAAAGGTAGGACTAATATCAGCAACTAGACGCTGACTGATAGTAATTAGCTCTTGGAGGTATTTATCCTTTAGGGTGTACTGTTTTTGTTGCTCCTCACTGAGTAGATAGGCTTGCACAGTGTTCTGGGTTAGTGATAATGAGTCTGGTTCCAGACACAACCCATAGGCACGGGTTTTACGACCCAGTCGTGAGGCTAGCACAATACCAGTTTCGATCTCAATTTGGTAATAGTCTGGCACTACTTCCCCCTTCGCCAATGCAGTACCTAACCCCCAAGTCGCTTGGATGTAACCCTCAGCTTGGTTAATCTGGAGTTTACCAGAAGCGATCGCATCCCACATCGGTTGTATCAAGACTGCCAAATTGAGCTGCTGGAGACCAATACTATGCCGTTGCCAGTAAAATAGACTTCTGGCGCGAAATAGTTCTGCCCAAACCTGTTTTAAAGACAGTTCCATTGCGAGTGGTTGCCTAGGGCAAATATAGGATCCCAAAATTTTCTCTGGTAAGGTTGAAAAAATCTGGGGTTGATCTAATCTTGCCACTTCAGTTTCCCCAGTGTCCTGCTCAATTCCCGACCCTGGTGATGTCATGGATAAGGAAGGGTGAAAAATTGTTGCTGGGGCGAGTGTAGTTTCTGCTATCTCGGATAGGGTTGATGCCAACACCGAACCTAAAGTCGCCCCTTGAATTTTGTGACGAATTTGCTGAGCCACTTGCTGTAGCTGGCGAGGATTGTCTACATCTACGTAAAGATAAGAAGAAGGTAAATCAGCTAACAGGGGTTCAGACTCACCTAAAATTGCGATAAATTCCCACAATGCCTTTGCACTCACCACAAAGCCAGGTACAACCGGATAATCCCGTTGCCAGAGCTGACTTAAGTTAAAGGCTTCATTGCCCACCAAGGGATAGTCTGAAGGTTGAATCAGATCAAGAGAGTAAAGATTATCCACAAATCGCCGCCTAATCCTGTTATTCCTCCGGGATTTTGGCATCATATCTTGAAGGCATAATATCTCTTACCATTAATCACGTCGTATTCACCTAAATCGTTAATTAAAAATTGACTCTCAACCAAGAATGATAAGTCGTCAACTGGACATGATATTATTAATCCTTCCTATGCTTTGCATCACGCTCTTAGAAGCAGAAAACGGTAGAAATACTGAGGGATTCTTAGGGTTAGTCTTGGCATCTTTAGAAATATCATGCCAAATAAATCCCCAAAATTATGTTACAGGGAATTCAGACCCTTAAAAACGGTCTATTAAGTCTCTTTCTGAAATCGAACTGTCCCCTATGTGAGCGACCTGCCTCTGATGAATTGTGTGATTATTGCGAGCAGCAGTTACTCCGCTGCCAACTTGACAAAAATCAATTTTTATGTAATCAAAATCTCCCAGTGTTTGTCTGGGGCAATTACGGTGGTCCATTAAAACGATTACTTGCTGCCCTGAAATATGAAAACCAACCCCAGCTAGCACATCCCTTGGGCCATTGGCTGGGTAAAGCTTGGTTAAAATCCTCTGCCACCCGTAGCCAAAAGCAAAAATTAATAGTAGTTCCCATTCCCATGCACCCTACAAAAAAGCGACAAAGAGGTTACAACCAGGCAGAGCTAATTGCCCAAAGTTTTTGTGAATTCACTGGTTACAAACAAGCACCACTGGGTTTAGAAAGAGTCCGGGCAACTCAACCTCAGTTTAGTTTATCTGTCCAAGAGCGAGCGCAAAACCTAGCAGATGCCTTTATTATTGGTAAACACTTTCTCAGACATCATAGCACCTCACCCGTACTAATCCTAGATGATATCTACACCAGCGGAGCTACAGTCAAATCAGCCACCCAAACCCTGAGAAAGCATGGAATAACCGTATATGGGTCAGTTGCGATCGCAACATCTACAGCATCGGTAAAGTAATCAGAAAACTTGGATCAGTTGATGATCGGGTGATCGGGTGATCGGGTGATCGGGTGATCGGGTGATCGGGTGATCGGGTGATCGGGTGATCGGGTGATCGGGTGATCGGGTGATCGGGTAATTGAAATCTATAGATTTTCCCTGAAATTTGATTACTCAAGCAATGCTCTAGAAACAATAAAGCCTGTCAGTACCAAAGTTTTCAGTCACAGAGTCTTACTGACTGGTTTGAAATGCTTCACAATTTGCTGGGGATTCCCAATAACTACCACGCCGGGAGGGACAGACTTACGAACCACACTGCCTAAACCTACTACACTATTTTCCCCAATGTGTACCCCTTTCATCACCGTAGCTCTGGCTCCAATCCAGACATTTCGCTCAATCACAATCTCAGCTGAAACCTTTGGTCCTGGAGGACAGTGACGCAGGTGGGGTTGTAGGTTATGGTAATCGCTATCAGCAAGAAAGCAGTCAGAAATTAGACATTCATCTCCCACGGTAATTGAGCACTCGCAACCTATACAAGGCCCATTAAGCAGTACATTTGAACCAATATTGACGTTACCAGAACCATAGATAAATACCTCTTTACCCAAGCGAGAACCTGAGCCAATCACTACCTTAACGCTACCTGCTACCTGAAGAGAGCCTTTGATCTGCACTCCTTTGGCAAGGGTGAGATTGGGGTATCGAAACTGATAGTATAAACCCTTAGCCTCAAAATAAAGATGAGCGATAAATTTCAGAAATGGGTGATTAATCTGCTGCATGACACGAAATTGGTGAATCAAAAGGACTAAGTACTCTGTCAATTTAGTTTTGAGAGTTAGAGCAAGCTGTTAGGTGTTAATTTTTAGTGTTTAGGTGTTGGCTGAAGTGGGGTAAGGCTTCGGTGAATTTTTTTCACTGAATCTTTTTCACTTCTGTTGTCTAATGGTTCTGGTACTTAATACCTAGTGCTATCATGCCTAATGGCTAATGCCTAATCACTAATTACTCAAACCCAGTAACACAAGAGAGTAAGGATTAAATCTCACCGATGAGTACTTCAGTAGTCTTGTTGCTAGGGTCTA
>NZ_JAAHIE010001451.1:0-1001 GCF_010671945.1 Moorena sp. SIO4E2 | reverse complement strand
TTTTCACTCCCAAATCCCGATTCCCGATTCCCGACTCCCGACTCCCGACTCCCGACTCCCTTTTTAACATGGAGAATACAAAAGACTATCTACAAACCACTCCAATCATCGATTGGCAACATCCTAGCGTTCTGGAACTGGCGAAGACAATAGCCCTAGAGCATCAAACATCGAATGCGATCGCAAAAGCCTGTTTTGAGTGGGTTCGCGATCAAATTTGTCATAGCGTTGACTATAAAATGAACCCTGTCACCTGTCGTGCCTCGGATGTACTTAAGCATAAAACCGGTTATTGTTATGCAAAAAGCCATTTGCTAGCTGCTCTATTACGAGCCAATGGAATTCCAGCAGGCTTTTGTTATCAACGCTTAAGTATTAATGACGATGGTGAGCCTTACAGTTTGCATGGTCTCAATGCTGTTTACTTAGCTGAATTCGGTTGGTATCGAATTGATCCCAGAGGAAACCGTGAGGGAATTAATGCTCAATTTAATCCCCCAAAGGAGCAATTAGCCTTCAGCATTCGATTTCCCGCAGAAGCTGACTTTCCTAACATTTTTTCTGAACCACTTCCTATAGTTATCGAAGCATTACAGGCTTGTAATACTTGGGATGAAATGCTTGGTAGTTTGCCAGATGTTTTGTTGGAGGAATGGTAATAATGAAGAATGAAGAATTTAGAATTTAGAATGAAGAATGAAGAATGAAGAATTTAGAATGAAGAATGAAGAATTTAGAATGAAGAATTTAGAATGAAGAATTTAGTGCGTACCCGTAACGCACTACTAGGTTAAAAATCCCTAAAGGGTGGTAAACACTATAAGTGTGGCAAGGGTGGGTAGAGGAGAAAAATAAGCGATCGCATTCTCTCTGCTTTTGCGATCGCTACTGTTCAACAAAACAACAAATTTGTCTACTATTTTAGCAATCGGAAAGCCTAAGCTATCAGCTTATGCGCTACGCGCACGCTACTTGAGGTGCTTTCAGCTATCAACTAATGG
>NZ_JAAHIE010001450.1:0-1003 GCF_010671945.1 Moorena sp. SIO4E2 | reverse complement strand
TTTCAACTAGGGTTTGCTTCTGCCCGTTGGCTATTGATATATCAGCAGTTACAGAATTTCCAGCTATGCCTCCTATATTTCCAGCGTTATAAACGCTACCACTAATATTGAAACGGGATGTATTGGTATCTCCAGGCATAATAAAATCTTCTCCTTAATCAATGAGACACTTACTTTTTAGAGTAAAGCACACCAATCGTATTTCTAGACACAAACTGATTGGGTTTTTCGTTTTCGTCTAGGGACACCCAGATCGATGCAGTTAGGTTAGCAGCTATGTTGTTTTTATATTGTTGATAATGTTGATCCTTAAGGCTAAAAGAAGCAATGTACTTCAAGTCAGGTTTTTGTGTATTCTGTGTCCATCCATAAATCCTCAACTCGTAGTTGCCAACTTGTAAATCAAATTCTTTTCCTCCTAATTCAGGACTCCAATCGAATCGAACTATTTTATTTACTGAAGAACGTGCTTGTACTGGAATCGGTTGAGCTAGATTTTCATCTTGAAAATTTCCAGCGTCATAAAAATTGTCATTATCTTTTCTTCCAACAACTAAACGAATTCGTTGAATGGTTCCTCCTTGAGGACTCCAATTGTAGAAAGTTATGGGAAGATTGAAGCCTAATCCGACAATCTTTCGATCACCAGTTGGGTCAGTAAGGTATGTAGGAAAAAATATAATGTTTCTTCCCAAAGACAGTTTAATATTAGCTTTACTAAAATTTGATGTATAAGCTACAGCTATAGATACAAGTAAACTAAATAAAGCAATGAGGATGGTAATAGGATCCTCTGACTGCACGTTTGTTCTGGTGCTTTTATTTATTTGCGGTGCAGGTGACGACGAAGGTTGTTGAGCTATTAGCTCAGTAATTTCATAGTTGTTATGAGTCCGAAACTGCATAATTATTAGTGTCTATTGCCAAGAATAATATATAACTCACGTGGCATGATAATATTATATCATGTCTGGTTGAAGAATTATTATATACCAATTAGTAG
>NZ_JAAHIE010000145.1:0-14715 GCF_010671945.1 Moorena sp. SIO4E2 | reverse complement strand
ATTAGAAGCCTTGGAAGGCAGATATACAGATAGTGAACTCAAAGAAAAGATTGACGAAGATAAAATTAAACAGAAAGCTTTAGGTTTAATTTGTTAACAAGAGGGAGCAGGGAGCAGGGAGTAGGGAGTAGGGAGTAGGGAGTAGGGAGTAGGGTGTGGGCTAAGGGGGTGACAAGCATCATTAATTAGCCTTTGGTTTTATAATCTTTCCTCTCCTCACACTTACCACACTTACCACATTTACAACACTCTTAACCCTCTTGCCTCTTGCCTCTTGCCTCTTGCCTCTTGCCTACTCCCTACTCCCGATTCCCGATTCCCTCTTCCCTACTCCCTATTCCCTCTCACCACTACCATCAAAAACTCTGCCAAGGTCCCCCCATCGACCCCCAACTCACTCCGCTCCTGAGCCGCTAAAATACCAGCTTGGGCATGCCACCAGGCTGCCGTTGCCACTATTGCCTCCAAAGGATGCTCAGACAGAACTGGCTGAGCCAATAAGCCTCCCACTAGTCCCGTGAGGACATCGCCACTCCCCCCTCGGGCTAGAGCTGGTGTACTTTCAGGAATCAGCCACACCGAGCCCCTGGGATTTGCGATCGCACTCCTGGCTCCTTTTAACAACACCACAGAGCGACTCAATTGGGATGCCTTCTGCACAGCCTTGACTCGATCCGGTAACAGTTCTGCAGAATCGGGAAATAAACGTCGGAACTCTCCAACATGAGGGGTTAACACTGTCTGGCCTCGACGCTTCAACAAAGTGGGAATAGTGATCAGTTCCGCCAGGATATTTAAACCATCCGCATCCAAAACAATTGGGCATTGGGCAGCTAAAACCCCTTGCACTATATCCTTAGCATCCTTTGTTAAACCAGGACCACATGCGATCGCATTATAAGTATGATAGCTACCAGAATCACTACCAGAGGGTTGGTTTAACTTCTCTAACACTAACTCAGGCAAAAATCCGTTGGCGTAGCGTGACCTTAGGTCAATCGCACCCGCCGTCGTTTCTGGGCAACCAATTACCACAGCTTCTGGCAAGTGACTGACCACTAGCAGTTTGATAGACTCCGGCACTGCCATTGAAAGCATCCCCACCCCACTAGCACGAGCCCCTAATCCCGCCAAAATTGCTGCCCCTGAATACTGTTTAGAGCCACAAATCAGCAACAGATGGCCCTGTTGGTACTTATGCGTTACCTTAGGGCGAGGTAAAGGCAAAAACTGTTTCGCAACAGTTTCGGTAACTCGGAGCAAATCTGGTGGCTCACCTAAAATGGACCAAATATCCTTGAGGGGAATACCAAAATCAATTAACTGAGCTTCACCAATATAATCCAACCCTTGGTCTTGCAGAAACCCCAACTTCCACAACCCTAAGCATAATGTCCGGGTAGCCCGAACCGCGATGCCCAACACTTCCCCAGTATCAGTGTGTAATCCCGAAGGCAAATCAATACTCACCACCGGTTGTGACCATTGATTCAACAGCTCAACCGCCTCAGCGATACTACCAGAAAGCGATCGCGTCAGTCCAAATCCGAACAAACCATCAATAATCAGGTCACACTCATACAGCGCTTCAATCTCGTCATAAAAAGGAATCCCCAAGCTAACCGCATACCGAGCATGGTAGTCAGTCAATTCCTTCAGTTTCGACAAAGGACGGTAAATGTGGATCTCATACCCCTGTAAATAAAGTTCACGAGCAACAACTAACCCATCGCCCCCATTATGACCAGGACCAACTAACACACCCACTCGCCTATTCTCAGCACAGGGATAAAGACCTTGAATAGAGCGAGTAATCAATCCTGCCACCTTTTCCATCAAAGCTGCTACAGGCATCCCCGCCTCAAAGATGCGCCCTTCAATCTCACGCATCTGCTCAGCAGTTACCACCACTTGTTCAATTAGTTCTCGCCGATTCTGAGACTGCATCAATTCTTAATTCTGCCTTCTTAATTCTTAATTCTTAATTCTGCATTCTACATTCTGCCCCTACCGACCAAAATACACCCGTGCATCCCAACCAGCAGAGCGCAAACGATTACTCCAACGTTCTGCCTCCCCCCGCTTTTTAAACGGACCAACAGCAACATGTTTACCTCTTGGAGCATCTCGTTGGCTGACTAAATCCTGGGCAATCCCAATTTTAACCAATTCCGTTACCATCTCTGGTAACCTCTGAGCATTTCCAGGAATAGCAACAAAATAGCTCCTACCCCTGGATTCTCCTGAATCCCCTGGATTAGAACCAGAACTCACAGAACGACGGTTCGCCAAATCTAATCCTGTTTCTGGATACACCAAACGGGAGCCATAAGTGATCGAGCCAGCGGATGCAAAATTTGGTATGTTGCTCAGATTTGTAGCACCACCATCAAATGCTTGTTGTTCAATGGTTGTGATTCGGGCTGAAATTCCCAAAGCTTCCAAAGCCCGGAGACGGGACTGAGCATTGTAGCGATCCATAAATGTCCCCGCTTGAATCACCCCCTCTCCCTCGCGCACAAACGCTTGTGGTTCAATGTCTTGTACTTGGGATAACAACCAATAACTATCACCCACCACATCAACCCGATAGAGATTAGCGATGGGTCTTGATGGATTAGTTATTGATGGATTAGTTATTGATCTATTAGTGTCGTTGACGTTTAACTCAGGTGGTAATGGTGTATTTTGTGTATTGCTTGACCGGTTGGGTGAGGCGGTCGGCAAAATTAAAGGGGGAGTGTTAACCGATGGTAGAGAAGATGGCGTCATAGTTGGTAAAGGCTCCCCAAAAAATCTCGGTTCTGGTGAAGTTTGGGCAGTAGCTGGCCTCAGATCCGCCATGAATGTTTGCCCAGTCAGTAGCAACAGTAGCCAACCACTTACCTTAACCAGTGTTTTAGGATTTTTGAATTGGTCAGACAGTCTGATCATAATCGGTATTGCACTCTAGTAGAATTAGTAGGTTATATCAATTTAAATTTACCCGTCAACCCTAAACAAATGACTAAAATCCTGTCAAAATGGGTAATCTTACCGCTGATAATTCTCTGCATTATAGCCTGTGGCAGCAGTAACCTAGATGGAGTAACCACCGTCACTCTCGGTGGTTGGCAAAGCAGCCCTACTGAAAAACAATTACTAGAGCAAGTACTAAAAGAATTTGAAGCTAAACATCCCAAGGTAAAGGTTAAGCTTGAAGTCATCACTGGTCAATACATGGATGTGATCAAAACCCGATTAATTGGTGATGCAGCTCCAGATATCTTTTATTTAGATGCCTATGAAGCCCCATTACTAATGATTCATGATGTTTTGGAGCCTTTGGATGACTACATTAAGCGCACTGATAATTTTGATGTAGCTGACTTTGAACCCTCTCTGTTTAAAGCATTCCAATATAATGGAATAATCTACGGATTGCCTAAAGATTTTTCCACCCTTGCCCTTTTTTACAATAAGCAATTATTCAAACAAGCTAATTTAACTCAACCACCCCAAACTTGGGAAGAATTACGGGATTATTCCCAAAAACTCACCGTTGATAAGAATCGCGATGGCAGAAATGAACGCTATGGTTTGGGAATTAATCAGGAGCTGGCTCGTCTCTATTTTTTCATTAAAGCTTTTGGAGCTAACTTAGTTGACAAAAACGGCTACGCTACCTTTGCCACTCCTGAAAGTTTTAAAAGTCTTAAAACTGTCATTGACCTATACCGAAACTACCAGTCTGCTGCCTTACCTTCAGACGTTGGGGCTAGTTCTGGTAGCGAAATGTTTGGTCAGGGTAAAACCGCAATGGTCATCGAAGGTAGCTGGGCGATTCCTTATCTCAAAGACACATTTCCTAAAATTAAATTCGCCACCGCTGAAGTTCCCTCCTTAGGTAGTAAAAAAGGAACAATGGCTTATACCGTTGCTTATGTGATGAACAAGCAAGCTCAACATAAAGAAGCAGCTTGGCAACTAATTTCCTATCTAACCGGCAAAGAAGGAATGAAAGCTTGGGGAAAAGCCGGACTAGTACTACCTTCTCGGCTATCTGTGTTATCGGAACTAGGCTATCAAAAAAATCCCCTCTATGCTCCTTTTATTAAAGGAGCCGCCTATGCAACCATTTGGCAGGCTGGGGAAACCTTGCCAACCATTCAAACCCATTTCGATAATCAATTTCTGAGTGCCTTACTGGGTGAGCAATCCTTAGAAAGTGCTATGAAGAAAGCCCAAGAATCAGCTAATGAAGAGATTCGAGCAGGTGATTACTAACTAAGTTTTAGGGAGTCGGGAGTCGGGAATCGGGAATTGGGAGTCGGGAGTATGGGGGGAGGGAATAGGCAAGAGGCAAGAGGCAAGAGGCAAGAGGCAATACTTAGATGTTGCACCAGTACAAAAAAACTTAATAACGGAAGTGATAACAATCAATTTCAGTGCTGAAAGAATGAAATCTTATTGCTGTTCCCTGTTCTATGTTCCCTGTTCTATGTTCCCTGTTCCCTATTCCCTGTTCCCTATGCCCTAACTTAAAATAAATCCTCAGTTCCCCATGCTGGTCCTTTCTGTGCAGCTCTGATCACAAATGCCGCTAACTTTTCGATTTGTTCCTGTGATAGCCAACTCTCTGGAACTTCACGGCACGAGATGCTTTCCTCGGTACCATCATAGGTCATCGGTTGCCTCATAAAAGCAATTAAACCATTGAGATTATCCCGAGGTGGTGTTGCCTGAGCTAGCCTCTCCAGAGATAGAGATACAGTGGGATTAATAATATTAGATCCTCCCACATGACACCTCTGGCAATTTTCGGAAAATAAATTTATACCAAAGGACAAGTCTTCCCCATCAAACAGCTTAGTCTCTCCCTTGCCATCTAAAGAAATCGCTACAGGTTCTGCCACGTCTAGGTAGTGCCTGACGTAGTCGTTAACCGGAGCCTGGGCTGGTGAACTAACCGTGCATGTCTCTAGGCAGAACACCAGAACCACTAGCAGCAAATAACGGATTGATAGGAATAGACCTCTTGCCAAAGTAGTGTTTTGATACTGTTTCCGTGAATTGTTGTCCACTATTCCCTGTTCCCTGTTCCCTATTCCCAACTTCTCAAAGAAGTCTAATAATCTACGGAGCATTGAGTATTATTGAGTATTTAAGGTGATATGTACTGATTGAGCAACAGGGCAGCGGCTTCTTCTATTAGCGATTAGGGTCTAGTTAAGGAACCTTAGGGTTATTGATTTTGGTTAACCCCTAACCCCTAACCCCTAACCCCTAACTGCCAAAAGAAGAAGCCTCTGCCCTTGCTGCTTAAATAAGCATAAAGCCTTTCGCTTCGTGCTTCTTAACCTCTCTACAAACAAACGTAATTAGTTACAGACCTTACCACAACCCCACGTTTTGCTTTTAGTGTTGACCTCATAGAGAATATAACCAGCAATATCAACGAGTTCATCTGTGGTGACATTCCTCATATACCGAAAAATATCAGCACTATCAGTGCTTGGATGAAATATAGAAATATCAATTTCCCCGTCGTAGGTGGTAGGATGCTTCAGGTAGTCTACTAAAGCCTCCAGGTTATTACGGGGTGGCGTTGCGTACTTTAAGTCTTCAGCACCAAGAGTAACGTTAGGGTCCGTTTTACTGTAACCTCCTTTGTGACATTGAGAACATTTAGCGTTAAACAAGCGTAAGCCCTCAGTGACCTCTTCGTTACTCAGAACCACCATGTCACCTGCTTCATTTAAAGGTACGGTGCGGTCCTTTTCAAGCAGATCGAGGGCTGCTGAACTGCCCACTGCAATATGAAAGGCAAAGAATAGGGTTGCCGTGATCAGCAATATAAATCGCTTCATTGTTGATTCTCCTCTAAAAATGTGGCTCATATGGGATTAGTTTTTCAAAACAGCATTAACTGATTCCCTGCACATTCTCTCGCTGAGGGGGATCCGAGTCAACCAATCACGGCTATCGAACTCAGGTATTACTGATTACCCTTTGTTTCAGACAAAATTTTTAGTATAATAGCCTTGGCATCTTCTAGAGGCAGATGGGTGTCTTGATTTTTGTAAGCAATGCCCAACTGCTGGCATAGATCGAATACCTCTTCTACTCGAAGGTCATACTCGGCGGCAATTTCCACAATTGAAAGGTCTGCAAAGCCCATAATAATTAAGCGCAATAGTAACTAAGGAACAGTTTGGGAAGTGTGGGAATTGTGGGGGCAAGAGGCAAGAGGCAAGAGGCAAGAGGCAAAAGGCAAGAGGCAAGAGGCAAGAGGCAAGAGGCAAAAGGCAAGAGGGAATATTTATGAAACCATGTAACTCCCCATCTCCCCATCTCCCCATCTCCCCATCTCCCCACACCTCCCACCCTTCCCACACTCCCGACTCCCGATTCCCTACTCCCGACTCCCTACTCCCGACTCCCTACTCCCTACTCCCTACTCCCTACTCCCAGCTCCGAAGTCCCTACTACTTCTGGCAAGGAAACCGCTACCGGTATAGTAGCCTGGGGTTGATGGAGGCGAATCAGTTGGGCTAGGGTTTTTTTCAACTGGGTGCGAGGTACAATGGCATCAACGAAGCCGTGGTCTAGGAGATATTCAGAGGTCTGGAAATTATCGGGCAGCTTTTCCCTTAGGGTCTGCTCAATCACTCGTCGTCCAGCAAATCCAATTAATGCCTTCGGTTCCGCTATGATAATATCTCCTAACATCGCAAAACTGGCAGTTACCCCACCAGTGGTAGGATGAGTAAGAACTGGAATGTAGAGTAGTCTGGCTTGACGATGGCGTTCCAAGGCACCAGAGATTTTGGCCATTTGCATCAGGCTTAACATCCCTTCCTGCATTCTGGCTCCACCAGATGCACAAACAATTACAACCGGTAGCTGTCGCTTGGTTGCTTCTTCTATCAAACGAGTCAGTTTTTCCCCAACTACCGAACCCATACTACCGCCCATGAACCGGAAGTCCATCACTCCCAAAGCAATAGGCAAATTCTCTAGCTTACCGGTGCCAGTTTGTACCGCATCTGTGAGCTTGGTTTTTTCTTGGCTGTCTCGCAAACGATCACTATAGGCTTTGCGATCGCAAAACTTCAGGGGATCCGTCGGATGTAGGTGTTCATCCAGTGAGATCCAGGTCTGAGGGTCAATCAGCTGGCGGATCCGCTCGTCACTAGGGACTCGCATATGATGCTCACATTCAGTGCAAACCATTTGATTAGCTTGCAGGTCTCTGGCGTAGGATAGCACTCCGCAAGCTTCACACTTTTTCCATAGCCCATCAGCAATCTCCCGTTCTTGAGGTTGTTTAGGGCTTGGTTTAGGTTTTCTATTTGCAAACCAATCCAATAGAGACATAAAAATTTCTTATCCTGTTAACGTATTATCTAAATTTTTTTAGCTATAATTTTATCTTTATGATTGTCCTGCCTGCTCTTCCTCTGGGGAACTCAACAACAGTAAGGCTGTCCATTGATCTGGTGAGCGAACTTGTAAAGCCGCAGGACTACCTGCACCTAAATAAGACATGATCCCAATATCAAGAATCCGACTTGGGATATCATGAGCAGCTAGCACCTGCTGCATCAGCTCGGCTTCCCAGCGAAGATTGGTAGTTCTGATTGTTATCCAAGACACAGGCCAATACCAATAGCACCAATAGTATAGTTTTCAGAGCCGTTGAATTTGTTATTGCTATTTCATCTATAGTAGTTTTATTTATAGGTTATACTTAGTTATACTTATTGTGATTAGTAGACAATTAGCTAAAATTTTAGACTAGGTTAATTTTTATAGGTTTCCTATTATATACTAAGTCTGAGTTTATCGGTTTCAACCTCTAAATTTAGAGAGTGAGGGAACATTATTCAACAGGTGCGACCCGAACGCGCCCCGCGTCTGCTTTGCCGAAAGGTGCCACCCAAGGGCGATTTACTCGCCCTTGGAGGCGCGACAATCGCGCGAATTTAATTCTTAATGGGTCAAGGAAACCTAATATAACTTTTAGCTCAATGGGAAAAATAGTTCTAGGTAAGTGGACACTATTAATTTACCCCACAGTAGAGTCAATCCTGCTCCCAACCCTAGAAAAGGACCAAAGGGCATGGGCTGTTTGCGATTGATCCAACCGAGGGCAATGGCTGCGCCACCAGCAAAAGCACCTACACCACAAGCGATGAAACTAGCCAATAGCAAATACTTCCAGCCTAACCAAGCTCCCATCATCGCCGCTAGTTTAGCATCTCCTCCCCCCATAGCGGATTGACCAAAGGCAATCGAACCCCCAAAAGCAATCAGGTCAAACAACCAAATCCCTAGCACTGCACCTACCACCCCAGTCATTAATTGAGGAATTATGGCTATGGGTTGAGACCCCTGCAAAAAACCAGTAGTTCCTTGAAATACTAAACCAGCCACTAATCCAGACTGAGTTAGGGAATTCGGTAGGCTCATAGTATCGATATCAATCAGAGCCAGAGTCAACAGCCAGCTCAAAAATGCCCAATATCCTAGGGTTTGCCAACCCCAACCATACATCCAGAAAACTAGTAAAAACAGTACACCTGTTATGGCCTCTACTACGGGATAGCGGCTGGAAATCTTGGTATTACAGTGACGGCAACGTCCTTTTAACCACAGCCAGCCCATTACCGGAACATTCTCTCGCTTCCCCAGCTTATGGAGACAATTGGGACAGCGGGAGGGGGGCCAAAGGATGGATAAACCAGCAGGTAGTCGGTAAACAACTACATTCAGAAAACTGCCAATAGATGCACCTATAGCGAAAACTATTGCGAAAACTATCGACGTTGTCAAGGCAGCGGATACTTCAACCATATCCTGTGTGACTTGCTATTTGCTATTGCTTCATACCATAGAACTAAGACCAATGACCGATTTAATTAATATTTATTAATAAAAGTCTCCTTCTAGTTGACTCAAAGGCACAAAGCATTCAGTTGGTAGAAGGACAGGTTTATCACTAAAGATTAACTTTCCTCTGAGGGTATATCTGTCAATGGCTACACCAGATGGCTGTTGATCTTGGTATGGATGAACTTCGTAGTAAACCCGGTAGATGTGCTGAGCTGCTCTCAAAACCGTAGGATCTATCAGCTTCGGTAGCTCAAGCCGAGTTTGGTAGTTTTCTTGTCTTTGTTGTGATGTATACACCACACTTTTTACCCTATTATTTCAGTTTGACTTTAATGCAATCACGCCTTCACGGCAAGGGGGTATTTCCGCAAAAGGGCACTGATTAACCAGGGGAAACCAACAGATTTTCCTGAGTTATGATAAGTAACAGCAGGTTTACCCGATCAAATCAAGGGATAATATCAAGGGATAAGATCAAGATTGTTCTAGGCACTGAATTAGAGAATCTCCCATAGCACGACAACCTAAGAGATTCATGCCTTCTGAGATGATATCTCCTGTGCGATCGCCTTTATCTAAAACCTTTACAACTGCTTGTTCAATGGAATCTGCTGCTTGGGGCTGGTTCAAGCCGTAACGTAACATCATCGCAGCACTGAGTACCATCGCTAAGGGATTAGCTTTATCTTGACCGGCAATATCTGGAGCCGAGCCATGAACAGGTTCAAAGACTCCAGGGCTAGATTCACTTAAACTGGCAGAGGGTAACATGCCGATACTACCGGTAAGCATAGCAGCAGCATCCGATAAAATATCCCCGAACATATTACCGGTAACAATGGTATCAAATTGTTTGGGAGCTCTGACCAATTGCATAGCAGCATTATCCACGTATAGGTGAGACAGTTCCACATCCGGATATTCTGCTGCTAGGGTTGTAATGCGATCGCGCCACAACTGGGACACATCCAACACATTAGCTTTATCCACCGAACACAGTTTACCACCGCGTTTTTTAGCCGTTTCAAACCCTACTCTACCAATGCGGTCAATTTCGGCTTCGGTGTAAGCCATAGTATTGACTCCCCGTTTTTCCCCAGTTTCCTGAGAAAAAATTCCTTTAGGTTGTCCAAAGTAGATCCCACCAGTCAGTTCTCTAACCACCATAATATCTACCCCTTCAACCACATTTCGTTTCAAGGTCGAGGCATCAATCAGTTGGGGGAATATTGTCGCTGGTCGGAGATTAGCAAACAATCCTAACCCTGCTCTTAATCCCAACAATCCGGTTTCTGGTCGTTGGTGGCGGGGGAGATTATCCCACTTGTAACCCCCAATGGCAGCGAGTAAAACCGCATCACTATTGCGACATAGTTCTAGTGTATCAGTAGGTAGGGGTTCATTAGTAGCATCAATAGCTACGCCACCGATTAGGGCCTCGGTAAATTGAAAATTAATATCGAATCGCTTGCCAACGAGGTTCAATACATCTACAGCTACTGCCATGATTTCTGGGCCAATCCCGTCACCAGGTAGCAGGGTAATGCGGTAGGAGTAAGTCATAGTTAGTTTGGTCGATGCTTAAGTATGAGGTGTCGTGGGTATAAGTTATAGCGTTCGATACTATAGCATCTGGCCGGTGTATCAGGGTAATTTTTTGATCAGCACAGTTGGCAAGGGATAGGTTAAGGGATGTAACGGATGTAACCGATAGACTCAGACCTCGCCACCAGGGAAAAGTCCGGAAAGAATGCCTAAGCTAGCGATAACTAATAAAAATCAATAATTCAAATAATTCTAGCCAAGCTGAACCGCCCTAGGTTAACCCATAGATCAAAACCCATAGATCAAGAATAAAGCGCTAGGCTGGAAAAAAAACACATCTGAAATTCCCTTTGCGGTGCAACCCCAAGCTTTCTTAGAAACGCTAGGGAACGCCCACCAATAGAAGGCTTTGGTCTTGTCGTTTATTGGCTCAGAAAAAACTTAGTCTTAAGCAAATTAAACAGCTAAAACCAGACTCTGATGGTAAAAGAATTGGCTATTGATACCCGTGGACTAACGAAGCAATTCGACCGCCATGTGGCTGTGCATGAGGTGGATTTGCAAGTGGAAAGCGGCGAAGTTTACGGCTTAATTGGACCGAATGGTGCTGGGAAAACCACCCTGATCCGGATGTTAGCTGCAGCGGAAGAACCTACCACTGGTGAGATTTACATCAATGGTCAGCGTTTGCTAAGAGATCAAAGCAATCCTAGGCTAAAACAGCGTTTAGGCTATCTACCTGATGATTTTCCCCTTTATGAGGATTTGACGGTTTGGGACTACCTAGACTACTTCGCACGTCTATATAAATTACGAGGCTCAAAACGCCGACAACGGTTATACGATGTTCTGGAACTGATTGAATTAACCAACAAGCGTAATAGCTTGATTTCTACCCTCTCCCGGGGGATGAAACAGCGCCTTAGCCTGGCTAGAACTATTATTCATGAACCGATTTTACTGCTGCTGGATGAGCCAGTCTCTGGTCTTGACCCCATTGCTAGAATGAAGTTTCGGGAAATTATTAAGGTTCTCCAAGAAGCGGGGATGACGATTCTGATTTCCTCCCATGTCCTGAGTGATTTAGCCCAACTGTGTAGCTCAGTAGGCATCATGGAATTAGGGTATCTGGTAGAAAGCGCACCCCTAGATGAGTTTTACCAGCGTCTTGGTCGCCAGCAAATTCTGTTGTCAAGCCTAGGTCAGCTGGATGTACTTAAAGGGGAATTGAAAAATAATCCCCTTGTAGAAGACTGGGAGATATTACCAGAACCAGGTCGGATGCGGATTCATTTTTCAGGAGGTCAAGAGGATTGTGCACAGCTATTGCGATCGCTGGTTAAGGCTGGGATTCCCTTGACAGAATTCCAGTGCTCTCAAGAAGACTTAGAAACAATTTTCCTTAAATTAGGTCATCAGCAAGCATCATAGCTCGATCATAGCTGCATCATAACTAGGCGATTAAAAGGAGACTAATAGCGATATGGCACTTAATAATTTAGTTAACCAACTTGGGGAATTAAATCCCCAGGTGTTTCGAGAACTCAAAGGGCGTTTCAAACAGCGCAATGTCCTGATTACAGTGGCAATATCCTTGGTTGGTCAGTTGCTGATGCTGATCGATTTGGGACTTGAGCTACCATCATATAGCTTGGGAGCTGAGATTAACTGGCCTCTGTGGTGGCAAGATGTATTTGTCTGGCTGAGTCTTATCGGTATCTTCAGCTTGTTGGTGGTTGGCACCTATATGCTAATCAGTGACCTCTCTAAAGAAGAAAGTCGTGGCACCTTGAACTTTCTGCGGCTGACACCTCAGTCAAGCCGGAGCATCCTAGGTGGCAAACTACTGGGGGTACCAGCATTGCTTTATCTAGCAGTTGGTTTCGCCTTACCATTGCATTTTTGCGCAGCTATTGCTGGTCAAATCCATTTGATTGAGCTTTTAGGATTTTACATCGTTCTCGGTAGCAGTTGCCTATTTTGCTATAGTATGGCGCTACTATTTGGCTTAGTTAGCAGATCTCTAGGAGGTTTCCAAGCTTGGTTAGGTTCTGGTGCTGTACTCATCTTTTTGTGGTTCACGACCATGGTGATTGATAACGCTGGAGTCAGCCATTACCCAGCTGACTGGCTAACGTTGTTTAATCCCACCATTGTCTTACCGTACCTGATTGATTCTAATTCGTTTGATCCGAATAGTTTTTATCCTGTTGAGCGTAGTTTCCAAGATTTGCGCTGGTTTGGTATCCATATCGGTGCCAGTTTCTGGACTATGGCTGGTTTTATTGTCCTCAACTACGGTGTTGGGACCTACTGGTTTGGGCAAGGGCTAAATCGTTGCTTCCATAACCCTAAAGCTACCCTGATTAACAAACAACAGAGTTACTGGCTGACCGCTAGCTTTCAAGCAGTGATTTTAGGATTTGCCCTCAACCCTCAATACAAGAACTGGCGTGGTTATACCCATGGCTTGGAAGAGAATTCACAGATGCTGCTGGTGTTCAACGTGGTGCTGTTTTTAGCTCTGATTGCTGCCTTGAGTCCCCATCGACAAACCTTACAAGATTGGGCGCGTTACCGACATCAGGATCGGACTTTCCGCAAAAAAGGAGGGGTGATAGCTGACTTAATCTGGGGTGACAAAAGTCCCGCTGTGGTAGCAGTGGCAATAAATTGTGCGATCGCATCTGCGATGTTGCTGACGTGGATATTACTTTGGCCTGCCAATGAGTACAAGATACCTGCCCTTTTCGCACTGTTGCTCAATAGCAGTCTGATCATGATTTACGCCACAGTTGCTCAGTTAATGCTGTTGATGAAAACACAGAAGCGAGCCGCTGGTGCAGTAATAGCGGTAGGAGGATTGATTCTCTTACCACCCATCCTGTTCTGGATTGGGTCGATGACTCTCTATGAGACTCCTGCTATATGGCTATTTTCGGTATTTCATTGGGGTATTTTGCCCTATGCTAATGGAAGTGTTTTCTTGGCCATCATTGCTCAGTCCCTAGCCCTAACGTTATTTAACGTACAGCTAGGAAGACAATTGCGACAAGCAGGAGAATCAACAACTAAAGCCTTGCTTTCTGGAAAAACAGAGAAATATCAAGCGAGAGTTAGCCACCTAATTCATTAGGTGGGCGTGGAGCGAGCCGGGATAAATCCCGGCGCTCGTGTTCAAGGTAGCTTTCCGTTTCTCCCTAGATATTCGACATATTCAGAGAGACTTAACCCAGCAGATTTTGCCAGTTCTTTTAGGTTGTCCCAGGCTAGCTTGGTTACCTTCACACTGTAAGTTTTTTTACTTTCGTTATATATGCTTGGTCTGCCGACTCTTCTTTTTGGTTTTTCTGGCATTTGCTTGACATTTTAATTACGGTAGTATTTTTTTAAATAAACATAGCAAAAAGGTCGATGCAAATGTATGGTTGCCAACAACATTTTATAACTACGACAGCTGAAAATAGAGCGATAATAGAATTTATCTGCTCAGAAGCTAACAAGCTAACCAATTGCGGAATCTATTATTGTCGTCAAATATTGTTCAAAGCCGGTAAATACCTTACAAATGCCGATTTGGATAAGATAATGAAGACAAATGTTCATTTTAAGGCAATGAGGTCAGCTTGTGCGCAACAAACGCTGCACGGAGTTATTGAGTCTTTTAAGTCTTATAAAGCCTTAAGCAAGTTATACAAGAAAGGTCAACTAGCGATCAAGCCTAGAGTTCCTAGTTACCGAAAGAAGGGGGGTTTGGCTGTAGTTAGTTATCCTGCTCGGTGGGTAAAGCTAATAAAAGGCCATCTCAAATTCACATTAGGAAAACAGGTTAAAGCTTGGTTTGGGATAGACCATTTCATCCTCCCTATGCCTTCTAATCTTGATTTCAAGTCAATAAAAGAGTACCGCTTTGTTCCAAGGAATGGGTGTTTGTATCTAGAGTTTGTCTATGAACGACCAGCTTCTGAACAGGTTCAATCAACAGACGAAGTGTTAGGTATTGACCCCGGTTTGAATAATTGGTTAACCTGTGTGTCTACTACAGGCAAATCATTTATCTTGGATGGAAGGAAGGTCAAATCTCAAAATCAATGGTACAACAAACGTGTCGCTGCGATTAAAAAAGGGAAGAGCAAGGATTACTGGGATGAGACTCTAGCTTATTTGACCGATAAACGCAACAGACAAATGCGAGACAACGTTAATAAAGCTGCTAGATTTATAGTTAACTGGTGCTTAAGTAATGACGTTATTACAGTTGTATTTGGTTGGAACAAGCGCAATAAAGACAGC
>NZ_JAAHIE010001449.1:0-1003 GCF_010671945.1 Moorena sp. SIO4E2 | reverse complement strand
TTTGATTGGGCCTGCACAGTAGCTTTTTGCCAACCGATCCTACCATGAAATGTGGGACAATGCTTACTGAATTACAGCAGTTTTCAATTGGGTGAGGAGTCGGGAATCGGGAATCGGGAATCGGGAACAGGGAACAGTTCAGGAGCAATTTAGGTTGACCCGGTGGGTGGAATGGGCATCTTGGTGGAATGGGCATCTTGGTGGAATGGGCATCTTGGTGGAATGGGCATCTTGCCCGTTATCAATATTTGTGGAATGGGCATCTTGGTGGAATGGGCATCTTGGTGGAATGGGCATCTTGCCCGTTATCAATATTTGTGGAATGGGCATCTTGCCCGTTATCAATATTTTCGGACGGACTTTCCCAACTAGCGAAGAGGCGAAAAATCAGGACGAGCCCGTCTTATCACGCAGCCTACGTACTAGGCTGGCTAATGCTAAAAATTAATTCTAAATTCTTCATTCTAAATTCTTCATTAGTCTATTGCTTTTTGACTTGTTCAGCGAAGCTTCCTAATTTCCTCTACAGGTATGCCAGTAGTTTGGCTAATGGTTTCATCATCCAAAAGAGGCAGAAGTTGGCGTGCAATTGTTTGGGCTTTTTCTTTCTCACCTTCTTCTCTCCCTTGTTTCATTCCTTTTTCTATCCCTTGTTTCTCAGCAAAAAGAATCAGCCCTTGTTGGTCATGAATAAACATTTCTCGTTTTCCTAGTTCCTCCAACTCCTTCCTGGTTAAATTCGCCTGAGACGCAATGCCAAATGCCTGTTGAAACTCTGGGAGTTGTGCCATTTTATCTGGGACTGTATCTAAGGAAGGGGCATTTTTTAAAAAATACATCCACAACTCATCCAAGTCTTCTAACTCCTCCAACTGCTTCTCAAATTTCGGTAACTCTACAAACAATAATTGTAAGTAATTTTCTACGTAGCTGATGTTGGTACTTTTTTCTCGGAACTCAAAATGATTAATTACCTGATTATTCTCAGGAAACATAATAAAAT
>NZ_JAAHIE010001448.1:0-1004 GCF_010671945.1 Moorena sp. SIO4E2 | reverse complement strand
TCTATTTTTAAGGCTTTTTGAAGTATTGTTTTTTGCTCTTGTGTCAGATAATTTTTTGCTGGCATATTTCCTATTATTGGGTTATTTATTAATTTTTATTATACCAATTTAAATGCCGAACAGCTTAGTACAATCCGGTAATTCAAAAACTGCCCTAACGCTAAATGAAATTGAAAGACACTAGAAGATGAAATAAAGCTTTTAATTTCAACGGCAATTTGCTGATTCTCCTTCTGTGCAGCAATTAGCCTTTCGGCACCTAAGTCGATATGCAATTGGCGATCGCGTAAATCTAACGTTAACGGGTCGTGAGTAATTACCCAATTATCTTGGACAAGCGCTTTTTTGACAACATCATGAAATATATCCTGAGCAGGCATTGCTACATTTGCTTTTTATAATGATTCAAAAATCAATAGATCTACTATAGCGGTTTTCAATTTGGTGAGGTACAGATTTAATGGTTTTAGGGAACAGGGAACAGGGAACAGGGAATAGGGAATAGGGAAGAGAGAAGAGGGAAGGAAGAGAGAATAGGAAACAGGGCAAAAATTCTGTGTACCTCATTAGGCGAAAAACCGCTATATTCCATAAAATATTATAACGGTTAGTCAAAATCATCTGAAATTTTGACTAGCCCCTTAGCGCTGCCAAACTTAGGGGTTGCTTGTACTGCAATCATTGGCACAATTCTAAAAGATTTCCCATCACTACCGAGGATGACAACCTCTTCCCCTGCTGCTGCTTCAAGTAGTTCCGCCAGTTTAGTCTCTGCTTCCTTCAAGTGAATTTGGTGCATGATGATGGTTCCAGAGGCAACGCTTTGAGTATAGCAATTAGAAGGGAGCAGGGAATAGGGAATCGGGAGCAGGGAATAGGGAATCGGGAATAGGCATGCTAGCAATAGGCAACAGTGTCGGAACTGTGCGGCCAGTGCAATGGTTTTCTGAAGTGTGCGCTCAGTGCAAAGGTTTTCTGAAGTGTGCGTTCAGTGCAACGGTTTT
>NZ_JAAHIE010001447.1:0-1006 GCF_010671945.1 Moorena sp. SIO4E2 | reverse complement strand
TGGTCAATGGTGCTACCCTGGATCGGATTTCCCATGAAAGCGCTGATCAAAGCAGTAGAACCTACTTCAGAGGCTAAATTTGTGCGATTTACCTCCTATTATGACCGCAAAATTACTACTGGTCCAGGCATACACCTTGGTTCCTTACCTTGGCCTTATACCGAAAGTTTACGTGTTGAGGAAATGGCTAACGAACTAGCTTTTTTTGCTATTGGTATTTACGGTCATCTATTACCCAAGCAGCATGGTGCTCCTATTCGCATGGTAGTGCCCTGGAAATATGGTTTTAAAGGAGCAAAATCTATAGTCAAAGTCGAGTTTTTAGCTAACCAGCCAGCTACCTACTGGAATACTATTAATTCCTATGAATATGACTTTGAGGCAAATGTTAACCCCAATAAGCCTCACCCCAGATGGTCACAAGCTACAGAAAAATTCATCAGTAGCGGTCCTAACTTATCCTGGGACAAACGACCCACCCTACTTTACAACGGTTATGGGGAATATGTAGGTCAGCTGTATAGTTGAAGGTTATTTGGTTGTTCGCCTTTGGCGATTCGGTGTAGGGTAGACTTAAAAAATTAAGGTTGAAGGTTGAAGGTTGAAGGTTGAAGGTTGAAGGTTGAAGGTTGAAGGTTGAAGGTTGTTGGCCCTTGGCCTTCCCTTCGGGTAGGTTTTTTGGTTACTGTCGGCCTTTACGCTTTCGTAACCTGAATCACCTGTAAACTACCACCTGCGTACAAAGAGCGATCGCATACCTTAAACCCCGCTTCCTCAAGCCCCTTGACCAAGTCAGTCTCCAGTAATTGCCAAGCTGTCTGGGTCTCAAACAACCACATAAATACCGCTAACCCTGGCCAAAACAAAACATTAGTTGGTTTGTGCAAATCCACTAGGGTAAATACTCCTCCTGGTTTAAGCACCCGGTAAACTTCCTGAATAATCTGCTGCAACACCTCAGGGGTCATTTCATGGAGTGCGGCGCTGGTGTGAACTATATCAAATT
>NZ_JAAHIE010001446.1:0-1007 GCF_010671945.1 Moorena sp. SIO4E2 | reverse complement strand
GACCCTGAATTTTTGGGGCAACCAGATGTTAGGGAAAAAGGTGTAGAAGATATCTTGAATATCTTCAACTCAGTCCACAACCAGCCTTGGTCCCACGCCACCCATCAATTTGGCTATATTGCTCCACCCCCGCCTGGTTCTACAGAAGTCCAAGTCATTCAACATCCGAGTGCCATAAAGGCGGATCCAACGTTAAAAAATAGTAGGCTCAACATTCGTCTTGATCGCCTGCGGATTCATAAGTATCCAGGGGGTGGCCTTCACAATGTTTTGGTTTCATTTGCGGCTCGCAATCAAGTGGCGGATTCCCAGGAGTTCGTGAGTTTTAGCCAAACTTATCGGGTGCCAGAAGGACAATCAGCAGGAATCGCAGGCTATCCAGTGTTCATTGGTTTGAATGTTGGTTCTCAGGGGATTGCCTTTGAATGCTCTACAGTCAATGTCAAAAATGAAGCGGATCAAGCGGTGTTATCTGCCTTAGAGTCTTCACCCTTTCAAACCGGTTTGGAACTATTAACTACCGCTCAACCTGCGATCGCACCCTTCACAACTCTCACCTTAGGATTAGTCAAAGCCTTCGCTCAACGTAATGAAAATGTACCGGTGCAGAAGTTTTATCTAGGGCTAGACTTTGAGGATGCGGCGATGGGAATTCGTCTGGCGGAAGGTAATTATATTGCAGTTCAAGTTCCCGATGAAACCACTATTGACTGGAACAAGTGGATTTATAAACCAGAATTAGGCAAGATCCTTCACAAAGCTGATGGCTCATCTCTGGAATACAATTACCTAGTTTTTCGGGTTAGTCGTTATGTGGATTAGGGAAAGTAAGCATTCAGCTATCAGCTATCAGCTATCAGTGGGTTATATCAGGTTCGGATAATTAGTTATAAAACACCATTACCGATGAAACCTTACTTCTTTACTTCTGCCTTCTGCCTTCTGCCTTGCTTTTGGGCTTAGTATAAGTATTCAACCGGACATGATATTACTCTATCGCTAACCTA
>NZ_JAAHIE010001445.1:0-1007 GCF_010671945.1 Moorena sp. SIO4E2 | reverse complement strand
GAGCAGGTCAAAGTTGCAGAACAGATGAACTAAGTAGGTGGGCATATAGCAATTCTCATAGCTATGAGGTACACAATTTCTGGATTTTAGGGAACAGCGGATCTGGAAGGTGGTGCGTTACGGGACGCGCTGTTCCAAGGGCGAACAGGTGGAAAATCAGCGCGAGCCCGTCTTATCACGCACCCTACGGACTGGATTATTCCTTCAAGGGTGTTTCAAATATCACCACATGGTTGAAATTGGGCAGCAAACGCTTAAGAGCTTGCTGATACGCTTCCGCATCACTGCGCCGATTAAATCGCGCTACAGTTATCCGTTGCATCTTAGGTAGGTGCCGAATGACACACCAGGGTTTCAATCGGTCTCGGTAAGTTTGTCGAGTTGATATCATATTGTTAAATACCCCATTTTTATGGGTTGTTTTAGGAAAGGCGATCGCCCAGTAGTTTTGCGGCCTCTTGGGTGATCGCCGAATATTCTATTTACTATTAAATATGTAGTTGCGTAGTTTGTCAAGTCCAAAATGGGATTAATTAGGTTACGAGTTCGAGAATTAGCGGCGGAGAAGGGTTGGACGTTGAAAGAAGTTTCCGACCGTTCTGGAGTAACCTATAGCACTGTGGCTAGTTATGCCCGACGTGACGCCATGAGTATGACGGATTTTACAGCAATTCTGAAGCTAGCCCGGGCTTTTGATGTTATGGTTGAAGATTTGGTAGAGGTTATCGAAGAGTAGGGAGTAGGTAGTCGGGAGTCGGGAGTAGGGAGTCGGGAGTAGGTAGTCGGTAGTCGGGAAAAGCGGGAAATGGGGAGAATTATCCCGGAAATTATTGTGTATTTTGATACATATTTTGAATAATTTATACCTAACCAAAGTACCTACTCGCCCCTTTGTAAAAAACCTACCCTTGTATAGCAGTCGCCAGGGCAGTTAGGACATCGACATTAGTCTCACACCCTTTGTAAGCGATGCAGAGGTGCGACCCGTGGCGAATTTAATTCGCCAA
>NZ_JAAHIE010001444.1:0-1008 GCF_010671945.1 Moorena sp. SIO4E2 | reverse complement strand
AAACTGAAGAGGATTAACAAAAATACTAACAATCACCAGAGAATTTTCTCGTCTTGCCCGCTCAATTAAGCTTAAGTGACCGCTGTGCAAGGCTCCCATAGTGGTTACTAGACCCACTTCCTTGCCAGGACCTTGACGTTCTAAGTAGCAGTGTAATCCAGCAGTTGTTGTAAACAGGTGCATGAGACTCTAGAGTTTAGATTCCTATTGATGTTAGCAACATAGTCTTAATAAATAGAAATCTCCAGGAATTACTTGGCAATTCCTGGAGATTTCTTTTGACTAATGACTAATCAATTCAATAAAGAATTTCTATATGCACAGGCCCAGTGCCAGACCTGACCAATCCAATTATTCTGGCAGCTCCTCTGGACAAGTCAATAATCCGACCCCTGGCATAAGGTCCACGGTCATTAATCCGCACAATGACGGAGCGACCATTTCTGAGATTAGTCACTTTGACTCTAGTCCCAAACCGCAAAGTACGATGAGCAGCAGTCAGAGTGTATTGATTAAATCTTTCGCCACTAGCAGTGCGCCTGCCATGGAAAGCTGAACCATACCAGGAAGCTATCCCCCTTACACTCCATCGCACTCGGCGACGGCTACGCTTTGTCAGCATTGGTACTGTTAGCGGTTGCCATGTCTGTGCTGAAGCACTGCTTTTGTTGAGAGGAGAAGCATAGCGGATAAGGATAGCATTTCCTTTGTTGAGAGGAGAAGCATAGCGGATAAGGATAGCGTTTCCTTGGAGATGAGAATTCGGAGAAGCTATCTTCTCTTCTGACTTTGGAATCTTCTCAGTCGTGATTAGCTCAGACGCTGGCAAGGTTAAACTAGGAAGAGTTCTAAATTTATCTGGAAACTTAGCAAAATCAAACGGGTGCGGCTCTTTTAAAAGTACGGTAGACTAGATCTCAGTAAAACTGACAAATTAGTCAGAGTAATAGTTTGAGTCAATACCTCCTGGTGGGTGACCAGCTGAAAAAGTCAGCAGTAGTTCAGGAA
>NZ_JAAHIE010001443.1:0-1009 GCF_010671945.1 Moorena sp. SIO4E2 | reverse complement strand
GCAATTGGCTAAATTTTCAAGCTACTCAGCAGAAGACGCTACAGAATCAATGCCAGTGGTGGAGGAAGAACAAAAAGAAAAATAAATAATAGCAATAGTGCAACGTTTAACCTTTAAAAACCTAAGGTAAGCAGTCAGCAGTCAGCAGTCAGCTTATTTTATTCACAAGCTGTTCGGATCTCAAGTAGCCGCCCCATTGGCACCTCAAGTAGCGTGGCCAAAGGCCAATAGCCACTCAAGTAGCCGCCCCATTAGCTGATAGCTGATAGCTGATAGCTTAGATTTAGGGATTATTTGGTAATAGAAAATGTTATCGATTTCCTGGCAACAACAAAAAACGTTGTAATATCTATCCAAATGCCTTGTGCTGTGGCTAATTGCTCAACGGCTGCAAAGAATTCAGTTTTCAATTGCGCTAATTTCTCTGGAGAAAGCTGGAAAACTTCCGCACCAAAGGCACTCTTTGAGTTTCCCCGCCAAGAGTTTGCTGCTACTATTTGAGTATCACTGCTGTAGTAACCCAATTGGTCGGTTTTGACGTTGATGTCTTGAAAACCTGCTTCGGTGAGTAGCTGGTGACATTTCTCGGGACTACCAAGGGGTCCATTGGGATTAGGAATTACAATGCCATAGTCTGCTGCTTTTTCTCGAAACAGACCCCCTGTAGGAAAGGCGTTTGCTGCAAAACAGGAAAATCCGACTAATCCTCCTGGTTTTACGAAGCGATACCACTGCCGTAACGCAGCAGGGATATCTGTTAAGTATACAATGGCTGAAGAACATAGAATCCTATGGAAACTATTATCTGGGAAGTTGATAGTTTCTGCATCTGCTTCTATAAATTTGATGTTGTTGAGACCTTCGGCTTTAACTTTTTGTTGGGCTAAATTGAGCATGCCTGAGGAAATATCTACACCGACAACAGCTCCAGAAGCACCGACAACTTTGGCAGCTAGAATTGCTACTAAACCTGTGCCGGTAGCGATATCTAGAATTCGTTGTCCAGTTT
>NZ_JAAHIE010001442.1:0-1012 GCF_010671945.1 Moorena sp. SIO4E2 | reverse complement strand
GACTGGGATTGTAGCACCTGAGCCATCCCTGCCAATTCGGTAGCCGACACCCCTTTAGCCTGGATAGCTGCCAAAAGTGCGCCAGATAACACAGTGGGAATTTCTTCATTCAACCATCCCTGCATCAGTTGTGATGCCTGGTCACTGGATAACGATTGCCCATCCAACAACTGTTGCAACAAACTGGGCCAGTTAGAAGAGGTTTGAACCATTATTATAGAAGTAGAGTATTTTATCTGGAAATGCGATCGCATTAACTATTCAATCACTATTTCCGATCAATCTCTAACTAACAAGGTTACAGCATAAGCAGCAATTCCCTCTTCACGTCCCACCGGACCCAACTTTTCATTAGTGGTTGCCTTAATGCCAATTTGGTCAGGCTTCAGGTCTAGGACTACACTTAAGCGATCGCGCATGGTCTTAATATGAGGCTTAAGCTTAGGACGCTCCGCCACCACCACCGAATCAATATTGCCAATCCGCCAGCCATGGGATTGGATCAACTGATTCACCTGACTCAACAATACCAAACTATCCGCACCCGCCCATTTTTCGTCAGTTGGGGGGAAATAATGACCAATATCGCCCAAACTCAAGGCTCCCAGCATGGCGTCCATGATGGCGTGAGTCAGGACATCGGCATCACTATGACCGACTAATCCCAATTCATGAGGAATGTCTACACCTCCGATAATCAGACGGCGACCTTTGCCCAATTGATGGATATCGTAACCGTTGCCAATCCGAATAGTCATTTTTTCCACTGAATCCCACGTTAACAGAGCAAGCGATCGAATTTTACCTGCTATCTAGGGCGTGTCATCAATTAAGCCAGATAACGGTAGCAGCCAGATAAATTGCGGATAGAAAGTTTATTGCCCCTTTATCATAGCGTGTGGCAATCGCTCGATATTGCTTGAGTTGGGCAAAGAAGTTTTCAATTAGATGTCGTGCTTGGTATAAGTATCGATCATACTCACGCTTAACAGTACGGTTGCACTTGGGCGGA
>NZ_JAAHIE010001441.1:0-1016 GCF_010671945.1 Moorena sp. SIO4E2 | reverse complement strand
AGCGTCATAGTATTCATACACAAATAGACTACGCACCAGCACCCGATAATGGTCGTCACCACTTACTTCTTGGCTCTGATGCACCTGACGCAATAATTCCCACTCCTTTTCATCAATCGCTAATCTTATTTTATTACAGCGACTACGAATAACCTGGTCTAACCCTGCTCGGGATAGCGGTAACTTGCCTTCCACCATAATCCAATCCCGAATCATTGCCAGTAACTCCCGCACATGACCACCACTGATAGAACAGAGTCTGTCCAGGGTTTCCGGTGCATCAAACACTTCCGGAATCTTCTGCAACCGTTGCGCTGATGCTAGCTTAGGAAAAGCTCTAGCCATTACCATGGCTCTGAGCCTTGCCATTCCTTCCTCACATTCCTTACCATTCCGTTGCGTCACTGGCACCATTGGCAACACCTTCGGCTCAACCCCGAAACGATTGGTAAGCCGGACGATATCATTACAAAATCGTAGCCCTAGGGGCATCGTATATATAACATGACAGTTGAGTTGGCGCAACTGTTCTCCCCGGTCTACAAATAAATATTCCGGTTGTGGTCTGCCCCAAGGCTTGGGCACAATTTCCACCCGGTCAAGGTTATCCACGATTACCACTAGTCCCCGTTTTCCCTGGTGTTGGAGTTGAGCGATCGCAGGTTCAATCAACTCGGTATTAATCACATCAATAATGGTTTTGGTACGAGGTTCGATCTAATCCCGCAACCGATTACGCAAGGTTGGGCTATTTTTGGCTCTCGTGGTAATCTTGCCAATCCCTACCGATAAGGAATACTCTCCCTGTTTTTCCTTGACCCCAATCCCACCAACCTTGGGAATCTTAACCTCAACCCCAGTTACATCCGAATCTAACAAGTTGGTAATGTCCTGTAGGAAAGCTTTAAAGCCTTTTAGTTGTAAGTTAACCTGGCTAGCTTCCAAACTTTCACTGACCTGGCGAGCAATAACTAATAAAATATCCCCCACATCCACATCGTTCATTTCCAAGTCCT
>NZ_JAAHIE010001440.1:0-1018 GCF_010671945.1 Moorena sp. SIO4E2 | reverse complement strand
AATTTAGAAGTTAGAAGTTAGAATTAGGAATCGGGAATTGGGCTCTCCATGAGCGACTGCATCAAGACATGAGAAAAGTTCCTCTGGTCAGGAAAATTTGCAGAGACTTTAGATTTATTTAGTTTGAGCCGATGGTGCGTTACGGTGTGGGCTATTTCAACGCTGGCAAAGAGGCGGAAAATCAGGGCAATCCCACCCCTAACGCACCCTACGCAACTATTTTAGAATTTTTTGGGATATTTAAAAACTTTCAAAAAAAGAGTTTTAAAGCCATAGCTAACTTTAGCAATACTCCAGTTACGACCTGCTAGAGGCCAGGTTAACTCGCACAGAGTTCCTTGGGGAGAAATGGGCTCTCGCTTAAATGTTCCTCCTAGTTGTTTCGCCAGAGCTTTAGCTTGCTTTGTTCCTCGGTTTTCAGAGGATGAACAGATACCAGAGCCATTATCTTTAACACTTAGAGTGTACCGGTTCTCATGTAGCTTACCAGTCGCACTAAGACGAGTTACTCCCTTAGCATGTTTCCCGACATTGTACAAAGCTTCTTCGATAAACTGGCAGAGTTCTCGCTTTTGCTCAATAGTTAAATATTGTTCCGGGATCTCCTCAAATTTAAGGGCTTTAACCTTAAGGGTATTAAAATGAGGAAGATGCCGTTGCAGGGTATCTCTACAGACTGCAGAAAACAGCTTATGGATTGGAAGCTTCAATTGCAGTTTTAGGTTACTTCCTAGACGGATAGTTTCTTCTTGAGTCAGAGTTTCTTGTTTGAGGTAGTCTGCAATTTCCCAGATGTCATCCTTGATAGTTTTAAGTTTCAACAGTAATTCATCTTCTTGCAAATCCTGGTTTTGAATGCGCGTAATAATGTACGCTAGTGTTTGCATTGGACCATTATGAATGATATTAAATGTTTCATCAATAGTCCGTTGGCGCACATTGATCTGAGACCTCAAAGCCTGGTCATAGTGATAGAAAGCAGGAAATAGTAAACTATTTATGACTAAAATTAACAACG